>NZ_DS989862.1:27370-152063 GCF_000155555.1 Coleofasciculus chthonoplastes PCC 7420 | reverse complement strand
GATCTCAGAATCTGGCGAAGTTTTTGAAGACATCGTGGCAGAAGCAAAGGCAGAATTGGCTGAACAAAAAAACCAAGCCGAATTGGAACCCGCGCCGAATAGTGAAGGTTAATTTCGATTAACTGTGTAGAGACGCGCCATGGCGCGTCTCTACAATTCATGAGGCACAATTCATAATTGAGAATTAATTATGATCATCACCAATAATTCTAAAATGCCAAAACTAAAGGAAACGACGCCCGAAATAGGTGTTTCACCTATTTATGCTGAACTGATCAGTCAAACACCAGGGCGAGTGCGATTGCGGGTGGCTCCAGAGTATCGCCAATCTGAGGATATTGAACCGCTGATCAATTTGTTGAATGAACGTCTAGAGATTTATCGAGTACGAGCTAATATCCACAGTGGTAGTATTACTATTTTTTACGCCCAAGATCACATTAATTTCGAGGGAGTTTGGGCGATTTTGCAGGATTTAGGAGTTACGTTGAGCCAGCTTCCTGAACAAGAACCGAGAGGTTCTGAAAAGGGTCAATCTGATGCGGCGGCTAGTGTAACTTATGCTGTCACTCATCTCAATCGGCGCGTGAGAAGTGCAACCGATGGGATCGTTGATATAAGATTTTTGATTCCTTTGGGTTTTAGTGTTTTAGCGATAAGGCAATTAATTGTTAAGGGATTGATGATTGAAGCGATTCCTTGGTATGTTTTAGCTTGGTATTCCTTTGATAGTTTTATTAAGCTGCATTATACCAGCGAACCACAGGAATAGATAGCCCATTAAGCCTGGAACTAAAGTTCCGGCTAAAAGCTTAAACCCGTTAAAACGGGTTGCAAGATTTACTCAGTAAGCTCGATTCTTACTTGAGCTTAAGCTGTTCGGCATTTAAACCATAATGTCAAGAATTGCGAGTCCTTGCCGTAGTGCGAGCATCTTGCTCGCTACATTAAGCATCTTGCTCGCTACATTAAGCATCTTGCTCGCTACATTAAGCATCTTGCTCGCTACATTGAGCATCTTGCTCGCTACTAATACCCAATTTAAATGCATTACAGCTTAACGATAAGAAATTTATTTCCTGGCGTTCAAGTTGGCTACAAGAACAACTACGAACGTGGGTGAATTCAGGTTACAGCTCTTTGCGCTGTAATAAAGTACAGTAGATCAAAGTCCCCCTTCAGATCCCCCTCCCGTCCCGAAGTAGGACCCCCTTCCGTCCCCCTTAAAAAGGGGGAGACCAAAGGATGCTTCGCTTTTTGTTCCATGGGGAAGCCAGAGGATGCTTCGCTTTTTTTGCTTATGGGATTTAGGGGGATCGACAATGTACCGCATAGCAAAGCAAACTGCTGTATCGTGTAAGGGAGAGTCTAATGCCTGAGTGACGGTGAACAAATTTAAGCAGGTTTGGCGGCAATTTTTCAATCCTGATGAGTTGTGGAAGCTTCTCAATACTGATATCCGGGTATTAGGGAAACCGGGAGAAATTGCCGAGGCTGGCGCAGAGGTTTCCAAAGCTGGGTTAGAATTAGCGATCGCGTTAGGTTTATTGGGAACGCCAGCCGCACCTGTGGCGGTGATCCCGGCGGGGTTGTCGTTTGTGGGGCTTACTCGCAAAGGGGTGAACCTGTATCGTGGTAAGGTTAAGGGAAAGACAAGCTTAGAAGAGTGGGCGGCGATCGCGTTTCCTTTAGCGTATCTGGAACGTTTCGATACATTGGTGCGTGAGAATGATTGGTTACAGCAAAAAATTGGTTCTGGGATATCGAATCAAGCGGCTAAGTCGCAATTGGATCAGCTTGGAGAACTTCAACTTGACCAGAAATTAATTGAAGACGCTTTAACCTATTTTCCTGAATCCCGGTTAGGACAGGCTTTAAATCAGCAATTATCAGAATACTTAGATAAAGTAGGATTAAATCAGGACAGTATTCCTATTGTAACCGGATGGGTAGCCTGGGGAATCTATCCGATAATTGATCAGCTACTCTCCTACGAATCAGAGACGATTACCCAACCCCTACAATTAACCCGTACCGCCGCGCGGGAAACCCAAGCCAGCCAGAAATATGGCAGCATTGAATCCTATTTAACTGAACAGATATCTCCTCATACCAGTAATCCTCTATTACAAACCCAGTGGAAAGTATTGGGTGAAAATTTTACGCTTTCCGATATCTATGTGCCACTAGAAGCCCATTTAGTGGATAAAAACGGCAAAGTTGATAAAAAAGCAGACCCGGTTAATTTAGAACAGTGGGCGAAAAACCAGCTTACGAACCCGGATAAAAATGGTCAAATTCTATTCATTCAAGCGGGACCCGGACGGGGAAAAAGTGTCTTTTGTCGGATGTTTGCCAATTGGGTGCGAGAACATCTTCATCCCATCTGGACACCGATTCTGATTCGACTCCGGGATATTGATGCATTTGAAAACAATATCGAAAATACCCTCCGCGCTGCGGTTAAGGCAGATTTTGTTAAGAGTAATGACGGCTGGTTAACTGACCGCAATACCCGATTTTTATTCGTCCTGGATGGATTTGATGAATTGCGAATGGAGGGAAGAACTACAGGCGGGATTGAAAAGTTTCTCAAACAGGTGGGGAATTTTCAAACCAGTTGTCAGCAACATTCCCAACTGGGACATCGGTTTTTAGTCACGGGTCGAGAATTAGCATTACATGGGATTGAACGATTTCTACCTGGAAATTTAGAACGGGTAGAAATTGCCCTCATGAATGACCAACTCCAGCAGCAGTGGTTGGAGAAATGGTCAAATTTGGTGGGTGAGGATAAAGCTAACGCATTTGGGGAGTTTTTACAGGCTGAAAACTGCCCAGAACGGGTGAAAGAATTGGCGCGAGAACCGCTATTACTTTACCTTTTAGCTGCGATGCATCGGGATGGTGAACTATCCTTAGAAATGTTTGAGGGAACCAGCCGCGCTGATGCTAAAGTCTTGATTTATCAAAAAGCTTTAGATTGGGTACTGACTCAGCAGCGTTCTGAAGACCTGAATTTGGAACTTACTGAACAGGAGACAGATGACTTGCGGCGCATTCTCACGGAAGCGGGGTTATGCGTCACTCAATCGGGTGGAGAGTGGACTTCAATTCCCATGATTGAGGAACGTCTCAAGGGAGATGATCAAGCCAGGAAATTGTTAGAAAAGGCACGAGAACGCATTGGTGATAATCCGTTGAGAAATGCCCTAGCAGCGTTTTATTTACGACCCGCTTCTGCTGCTGACGCCACCGAAGGTGCGGTGGAGTTTGTCCATAAAAGTTTTGCTGAGTTTTTATGCGCTCAGCGGTTAGTTGAAAGTTTGAAAGAGTGGGTTGAACCGCGCCGCAGACGTGGCGGTTTTCTAGTTAGCCAGGAGCAGTTAGCTGAGGAAGTTTACGATTTACTGGGTTATGAAGGGCTGACTTGGGAAATTGTCGAGTATATGATGGCGTTGCTTGATGTCAGTCCCGAAGAATTTGTGCAATTATTCCAGCGTTTGGAAGAATTCTACTTGGATTGGTGTAATGGGGACTTTATTAATGCAGAACCTACGAGTAATCTACCTCAGAAAAAAATGCTAAACTTGCGAAAGCATGGCAGTTTGATGGGATTGCGAGAGGTGGATATCTATGCTGGGCTAAATGTGATGATTCTGCTGTTAGTATTGAATCGTTACGCTCAGAACACGGATGAAGTGAAGGGTAAGATTAGCTTTAATCCCTGTGGTCAGCCAGATAGTGACAGTTTTGAGCCAACTCGATTACTTCGTATTATTAGTTATAGCAATAGCGTTAAACTTGACACCTTTATAAATACAGTTAGCCAATTTCTTAGCAACGTCAATCTCAAGCAGGTAAATCTCAGGGGTATCAACCTCGTTTACGCAGACCTCAGTGGTGCAAACCTTAGTGGCGCAGACCTCAGTGGCGCAGATCTCAGCGCCGTTAACCTCAGTGGTGCAGACCTCAGTGGCGCTAATCTCGCAGGTGTAGCACTTTTCGAGGCAGACCTTAACAGCGCCAACCTCAGTAGGGCTAACCTTTGTAGCGCCATACTCCAAGATGCCAACCTCACCAGCGCAGACCTTAATGAGGCTGACCTTAATGAGGCTGACCTTAATGAGGCTGACCTCAGCAGAGTTAATCTCAGCAACGCCCATCTATGGAAGGCAAACCTCTGGAACGCTAACCTTTACAGTGCTAATCTCACCAGCGCCAAACTCAGTGATGCCAAACTTGGTAACGTAAACCTTAACGGTGCAGACCTCAGCAAGGCAGATCTCAGTGGTGCAGAACTCAGCAACGCCGACCTCACCAGCGCTAACCTCAGCAGTGCTAACCTTAGCTTCGCACAACTTAATGGGGCAGACCTGAAGGGGGCAAACTTTAACTCCGCAGACCTCAGCGGCGCATGGCTAGACGGTATTGATGGAGATGAACACACCAACTGGGAAAACGTGCGAGGATTAGAAACAGCCGAAAATGTGCCAGAAGGGTTAAAGCAACTGCTATCGCTTTCCCCACCCAATCCGTCACCAGACGCGCCAAATTCATGAGCCGCTCAAATGCTGACCCATTTTACTATTAAGACAACAGACTGGGAAGACGCGATCGCATTTCTTCATCGTTACACCTCAATTCCCACCATCGGCTGGGGAGGGCGGGTTTTGTACGAAAGTTATTGGTTATGTTTTGATAGGTTAGTTCCTAAACCCGCCCCTACAGATTGGGTTGACGATAACCCGATTAATTTAGTCCGCGCAGGCGGACTTTGTTTGTGTAGCTGCGATTTCTAATCGCCATGGCTGTCTAATCGCCCGGGCTGGGGGAGGGCGGGTTTTGTATGAAAGTTATTGGTTATGTTTTGATATGTTAGTTCCTAAACCCGCCCCTACAGATGGGGTTTACGATAACGCAATTAATTTAGTCGGCGCAGGCGGACTTTGTTTGTGTAGCTGCGATTTCTAATCGCCATAGCTGTCTAATCGCCCGGGCTGGGGGAGGGCGGGTTTTGTACGAAAGTTATCGGTTATGTTTTGATAGGTTAGTCCCTAAACCCGCCCCTACAGATTGGGTTGACGATAACCCGATTAATTTAGTCGGCGCAGGCGGACTTTGTTTGTGTAGCTGCGATTTCTAATCGCCAGGGCTGTCTAATCGCCAAGGCTGGGGGAGGGCTGGTTTTGTACGAAAGTTATTGGTTATGTTTTGATAGGTTAGTTCCTAAACCCGCCCCTACAGATTGGGTTGACGATAACCCGATTAATTTAGTCCGCGTAGGCGGACTTTGTTTGTGTAGCTGCGATTTCTAATCGCCAGGGCTGTCTAATCGCCAAGGCTGGGGGAGGGCGGGTTTTGTATGAAAGTTATTGGTTATGTTTTGATAGGTTAGTTCCTAAACCCGCCCCTACAGATTGGGTTGACGATAACCCGATTAATTTAGCCCGGGCTGGGGGAGGGCGGGTTTTGTACGAAAGTTATTGGTTATGTCCCAAAAGTTAATTCCTAAACCCGCCCCTACAGATGGCGTTTACGGGAAGCTATACCGACACCCGTAAGTGCGATTAAACCCATAATAGACGCAGGTTCAGGGACAGACTGAGGGGGATTGATTTGATCTCCTGTGACCAAAATATTATCAAATGACAACAACTCTGTGGATGCAGTCGTGTTTAGCTGCACTTTCACTTGTAATGTACTACCATCACCGATCGCTTGATTCACCGTTTGATTCGTGAAAAGCCCAGACTGGGTAATTAAGTCAGCCGCTAAAAATTCAACATCATCCAGTAAATAGGACACGATAAAGTAATCTTTGTGACCAATCGGGCTATTTTCCTCGTGTTCAAAACTGACATCACTGGCGAACGCATCCAACGATAACGCCAGATTACTAAATCCAGAAATATCGATTTCTGGACTCAGCCACGCTGGAAATAAGGGATTAAGATTACCCCCAGAACATCTTACATTCGGACAACCCGCGTTTGTATCACGAGCGGTGAAGGCTTCAGCCTCGACTCTGAAGTAATCGTTGGAGTCAAAGAGAGCCGCATCATGCAACTCAATCGACCAATCTACGCCAACTACGTCTGTAGCTGCTCCGCCTGTTGCTCCTTTGCCGTTTTGACCAGAGAAGTCTTCCGCATACAAGGTAAGGGCTTGTGCATTCTCAGAAACGAAGATTAAACCTAAGACTACACTTAAACTTGCCAATAAGGTTTTTTTCATAGCTTTTTAAGCATACTGATAACTGTACTGTTATCTAGCGTAGAGTGATTACGTTTGGCAAAGCAAGCGGATTAACTTAACTTCATTAGCTTTTCATATAACCTCAACTAAACTATAAGGAAAGTATTACTAGAAAATATGCCCAAAATGTCCGGCTTTAGTTCGTTTGGCGATAATGTCTAGAATTGTTTCCAGGATTTCCTATTTTATTTAGGGAGTTTGTAAGTTTACACAAACTTAATGAACTATCGGCTGGGTACAGTGTCTCGATTGCATCCTCAAAAAGACGCCATTCCCAGCATCGCCATAAATGCCCAATAGGAAATCCAGCCACTGACTAAAACCATCACCGGAACCAATAACGCGGCTGTCTTTTCCGAGAAATTGGCGATTTGCGTGCAACCACTATACAGCGTCAGAATCGTGTAGCAGCTAGTGAATACGGTGATCATCACCATGAGTTGACTCGGCAAATTGGACGAAATCCCATTAGCGATCGCTAAAATAGTTAATGGCATCAATGTCGCCCCAGCCAGAAAACTATCCCCCGCCAAACTACCAGGATGACGCCGAATTAATCGGGCGATCGCACTCATCGCGGCTAGAATGATAAACGGCATCATACCCACACCGATTAACGGAACCAGGGAAACAAAAACTACATCCCGCCACCCTGCATAAATACCCCAGACAAAACAAGCATCAAAAATCACCGCCAACATGAATCCTACTACCATGGCGCGTTGAGCATCGAGACGGGCAAAACTGGGTAATAGTCCCCCCATGGGATTGAGTAAAAAGGACTTGATTGTAAATAGCGTGTCCCCCAATAACCCTTTGAGATAACGGATAGGATTTCGTTTCCGGGAAACTCCCCCTTTTCCGGGTGTCTGTTGCAGAGTTCGCAACGTTTCCTGAACTAACCGATATCCTGTTTTATCTCCTTGTTCACGTAACAATTGTGCCGCTTGGTGAAAATCCGCGATCGCGCTTTCAAATTCCTTCAAATCTTTATGGGCTAAACCGCGCTGATAGTAAGCTTTAGCATGAGTAGAATCATACGCGATCGCTTGAGTATAGGCATCAATCGCCGCCTGACTATATCCCAGTCGATAACGCGATCTCCCTTGGTAATAATAAGCTGGGGCAAACTGAGAATTAATCCTTAATGCCTGATTACAATCTTGTAGTGTTCTCCTAGCATTTCCTAGTTTATAATGCGCTGCGCCCCGTTCCACGTAGGCGTCTACAAAGTTAGGATTTAGGGAAATCGCTTGATTACAATCCTTAACCGCCCCCTGATAATTTTTAGCCAACGCCTTACTAACCGCCCGCCCATAGAAATCTTGAGCCGTCATTGACTCCGTTTTAGGCGGATTAGACTGAGGTTGAACCTCTTGGTTATACTGACGCCGCTTTACCTCATCCGACAGCACCTGATACGCCTCACAAATTACTCTAAATCGCTCCGTGGCGTCTGGATTATCAGGATGCAAATCTGGATGGTATTGACGCACGAGGCGACGATAAGCCTGTTTGATCTCCTGTTGGGTTGCGCCAGGAGAAATCTCCAGAATTTGATAGTAATTACGATAATCCTGCATCTGACTGGGTGGAAGCATACCATATTAATTCTGTCATACAATCGAGAATTTAATCAATCATTGAATTACTGCCCCAATCATTTATCCAATTCTATCTATTGCTTTCTAACCTACTAAGTAGGTTGGTGGAAATAAACTCAACCTTATGAAGTTATGTTAAAAAGCCTCAAACTCTTACAAAGGACGAATGACGAATGACGAATGACGATCCCTGCCGTTAACTTTAATTGTCCCCACCTACTTAGCTAGATTCAATCGGAAGTGTACTAGCCTTTAAAATTTCGTTAATTGGTTTAGCCAGATCGTTAATATAAGGTTGATCAAAAAGATGATGATGAGGTCCGGGTACTTGATAAATTTCTAAATTTTCTCCAGCCGCTTGTTTCAGTCGAGATAAATCTGCATTCTGCCATTCTAAGGAAAGGAGGAGATAAGTCTGCTCAGGATAAGGTTGGACTATATACTGCTTCCGAGAAACTAAATAGTCACTATAAAATTCTCCAAATTTGCTTTTTTGCTGTATCTGGCTTGAATTTTGCTGAGAAAATGATGAAAATTTTCTAAGAATATGCTTTTTAAATAAATTCTTGCTTTTGGCAAAAAGATAATTGACACCTAATAAACGGACAACTTCATATCGATGAGATAATTGAGGTTTGTATGATCGCAAAATTCCATCAATCAAGATAATAAATGCAACGTCTTGGTTTAATTTTCTCAACTGCCTCACAACTTCTAAAGTCAAATGAGCATCTCCACAAAAACAGATAAACTGATAAGGTGGTTTGAGAGTAGACTGACACAAATCTTGCACCATAGTTTCTGCTATTGCCGGAAGTTTATCCTGAGGTTCCAATAATGATATTTTTTGAATCATTTCCTGGGAAAATCTGAAGAGATTTAGGTTTACTAATGGATATTCTTCCCACAAATTGGCGGCTAAATTTCGCATTTGCCCCATTGAATTAATCGATATTAGAGGAGATATTTCCCTTTTACCTTGTGGTTGAATGATAGTTAAAGAAGATGAATTTTGTAGTGGAGACTGTTGAAGAACTTGGGCAAGTCCTCCGAGTGTAGGAAATTCAAAAATTGTGATCGGATATATTTTTTGACCAAATATATTTTCAATTTCTAAACATAAATTTGCGGCTAGAAATGAATTTCCACCTAGTTCAAAAAAATTATCTTCTGCTCGAACAGTTTTATTGTTGAGTAAAGCTTGCCAAATTTGCCTGAGTTGAAATAGGGTGGTATTCTCAGAGGCACTCAGAGTATCCGTATTGATAGATAGTTGAGAAGCAATAGGCTTTATGTCCAAAGGACTAGATGCTTTAACCGTCGATTCAAACCAATACCTCTGTTTTTCAAAAGGATAACTCGGTAATGAAGTTAACTGATAGGAATCGGCTCGATAAATTAAGTTCCAGTCAACTTTATATCCTTCTAACCATAGGCGTCCTAACTTGGTTAACATTTGCTGCCACAATGAACGATTTTCACCAATAACAGTAAAGATATTCTGAGATTCAGTAATAGCCAAGCTCTCCTGAATCGCCGATAAGGTATCAATTTTGCGCTGGCGTTTGTTTACTGTACCAGTTAGGACTACTGGGGTATTCCTATCTTGAATAAATTGTTCTAGATTATCTTGGAGTTGGTTGATGGAAGCAACGATGGTGAAGAGACGGTAGGAAAAATTTGATCGCGCAGTATTCGCACTGTAACAAAGATTACCTAAATCCACGTCTGGGTTTTGAGATAACCACACTAGGTAACCTTTGACAAGGGTGTGCAAGGCGGTTTCAGTTTGAGCAGACAGGGTGAGAAGATGAAACGGTGTAGTAACAGGATAGATTGTAGGCGTTGATGGTGCTTCTTCTAGCACTACATGAGCATTCGTCCCGCCAAAACCAAAAGCACTGACTCCCATCAGTAGGGGTTTTGTTGTCGGGGGTAATGACTCTAGGTGCTGTTGTACCTGTAGTCCTAAGGTTTCAAAATTAATGGCAGGATGAGGTTGCTGGAAATGAAGGGTGGGGAAAAGCTGACGATGCTGGAGGGAGAGAATCACTTTGATTAAACCCGCCATACCCGATACTGCTTCTGTATGTCCAATATTGGTTTTGACTGAACCAACCCGACAGGGATTATCTAGGGAACGCTGATTCCCCAAAACCTTACTAATAGCTTTGAGTTCCAACGCATCACCAATAGGAGTTCCAGTGGCGTGGGTTTCGATATAGGTAACTGTTGTCGGATCAACTTGAGCCTGTTGATAGGCTTGCTGGAGTAAATCCACTTGTGCTTGCAGGTTTGGTGCGGTTAAACCATTACTCCGTCCATCCTGATTTACACAGCTTCCCTTGATGATAGCGTAAATGCGATCGCGATCTGCCTGTGCCTGAGCTAGTGGTTTCAACACCACCATTCCCACCCCCTCACTCCTGACATAACCATCAGCACGAGCATCAAATACTTTGCAGCGATTATCCCCGGCAATTAAACCAGCCTTTTCAAATCTTCCTGTCGTATTTTCTACTAAGATCAGATTAACTCCCCCGACTAAAGCTAGGGTAGATTCTCCTGTCCAAAGACTTCGACAAGCTCGGTCTACTGCCACTAAAGCTGAAGAACAAGCGGTGTCAACAGACATACTGACTCCCCGAAAATCAAAGAAATAGGAAATCCGATTCGCCGCCATTCCTCGTTGGTTTCCCGTCGTTACATCCAGATGTTCAATTCCCTGATTATTGATTAATCGAGAGTAGTCATTACTGGCAATCCCCACAAAAACTCCTGTCCTGCTACCCGCCAACTCTTTAGGGACTTGACCAGCATCTTCTAAAGCATTCCATGTGGTTTCTAAGAGAAGACGGTGTTGAGGATCAATCATTGCCGCTTCCTGGGGAGAAATCTTGAAAAAATCAGCAGCAAATTGAGCGATATTTTCTAAAAATCCTCCCCAAATTGAGAAATCTGACTCACTGGAGTTTCGCGGTGATTGAGTGATTGCATCAATCCCGTGACTCACTAATTTATGAAGTTCTTGTGTGTTATCCGCTTTAGGAAAACGGCAGCTTAACCCAATAATTGCAATTGGTTCTTGACTCATATTAAATCTCTCTAAGGCTCTAAAGTAAAGTTTATCCGATTAACACTTCAGTGAATCAATAAATTAAGTTTCAAAGGTTACATATAAACTTTTTAGCCCTCGCAATGTGATACTTTCACGCCAGTCTAGCCTTTCCGTGTTGAGCTGAAGGTTCGGTAATCTTTGCACCATTGCATTAATTGCAATTTGTCCTTGGACTCTAGCTAGAAATGCACCCAAACAAAAGTGTATTCCTCCCCCAAAAGGCAAGCTATAGTTGCGGCGGTTAAAATCTAGTTGGTCAGGATTGGTAAACTGTTCTGGGTCGCGATTTGCAGCACCAATGCAGAGAATCACTTTATCCCCTGCTTGAATCATTTTCCCTCTCATTTCTACATCTTCTGTGGCTAAACGCGCAATCACTTGAACTGGACTATCGTAGCGGAGTAACTCTTCAACCACATTTTTAATCTGGTCTGGATTTTGTTTGAGTTCGGCTAGCTTCTCAGGATGCTTCAGGAGAGCAACAGTCGCATTTCCCACCAGGCTTTTCGTTGTTTCTTGTCCAACAATCAGTAACATGATACAAAAGCCAAGAATTTCTTCTTGAGTTAGACGGGTTCCTTCATCTCTAGCTGTAATTAAACGACTAATTAAACCATCATTCGGATATTTCTCTAAGTGGCTAATCTTTTCAGTCAGGTAGTCTCTGGCTTCTATTGCCATTTGATTTTGCTGTTGATAACCTTGTAAAGACATCGGTTGATCAAAAACAAAGAATAACTGATAAGACCAACGCACTAGCTTAGGATAGTCTTCTGGTGGGAGTCCCAAGATGCGAGTCACGGTCATCGCGGGTAGGGGACTGGCTAAATCTTTAATTACATCCATTTCTCCTGTGGCTTTTACTTTCGCCAGTAGGTCATTCGCCATTGTTTCTATCTCAGGTCGCATTCCTTCTACAGTGACAGGAGAAAAGTCTTTACTCACCAGACCTCGCAATCGTGTATGAAGGAGGCTCTAGGAAAAAAAGCCAGTTATGAATCGTTTGAGCTAGGGGGTCAAGATTGCCTTGCTTCAGGTAATGGCTTTTCTGGATTAGGCGTTCGGGTAAGTCATCGACACAGAAGCGAGTATCTTTTAGAATGGCTTCCACATCCTCATAGCGCGTAATCACCCAAGCATTCAGAAAACTGCGATGAATTGGGTCTTCTCGACGCAAATATTCGTAGGTGGGATAGGGATTTTGATGAAATTCTGGTTGGAAAGGGTTAAAGCGGATAGTTGTTGTCATTTCGGTTAGTTCCTACGCTCTAAATTCAGATTGAAGCTGCAACAAAAGCCTCACAATATTACTCTTAGGGTTTTCCCTCGGTCAGTAGTAGTGATTGGCAGACTTAAAAGTTAGTCAGAGATTTCTGTACTGAGATACTCCGTTAAAGATTCAATATTGGTATATTCCCAAAATAGTGTAGGTTCTAATTCACGCTCCAGCAAAACCTCCAATTCTCCAGTAATTTCTAGCGCAACTGAAGAATCTAAACCATACTGAGCAAAAGATTCTTCTGGATCAATTTCTTCGGGATCAATATTGAGAACCGTTGCCAGTCTACTAATCAGCCAATTTTCCAGGGTTTCTGGGGTCAGGGTTGAGGATGTAATATCTGGCATGGGTATTGAGGTTGGCGATAAATTAGCTTGTTGCCATTCGCCAACCACATCAAGGGTTTGCTGGAGAAATCTGTCTCGACAGGTGCGACGCTGAATTTTGCCACTAGATGTCTTAGGAATACTGGCAGTTTTGAGCAAAGCCACAGCATAAACGTCTAAATCATAGTCAGCCGCAACAACTTTACGAATTGCACCGACGACTTCATCCACATTCAACTTACGTAGATAACTACGTTCAACTTCTTGAGTAATGACTAATTTCTCCAAACCATTGACCTGAATACTGACAGCTGCACCAGCATCAGGACGTAACGCTGGGTGAGATTGAGAAACAGTATATTCAATATCTTGCGGGTAGTGGTTACGACCCCAGATAATAATCACATCTTTGATCCGTCCAGTGATAAATAACTCACCATCATGCCAAAAGCCTAAATCTCCAGTACGCAAAAATTGTCCTGGAGTTGTTTCCGGCACAGATGCGCCAAAGGTTTCCTCTGTAACTTCTACTTGCTGCCAGTACCCCTGCGCCACACTTGAACTAGAGACCCAAATTTCACCCACTTGATTCTCTGCACAGGGGGTAAGGGTTTCAGGATTAACAATGAGGACTTTCGTTTCTAGCCACGGATGTCCACAGCCAACCAGGTTTTTTACATTTTCGCTATTGGCTAAAGCTTGGACGACTTTATTTTGTTCTAAAGCTTGTGCGTCAACGGTAAGCACCGTTGGCTCATCTTGGAGGTTTCCACCACTAATCATCAGCGTAGATTCTGCCATCCCATAACAGGGATAGAAAAACTTAGACTGAAAGCCACAGGCGGAAAACTTAGAGGTGAATTGTGCTAAAGTTTCTGCACGAATCGGTTCGGCACCATTGTAGGCACTTAACCAACAACTGAGATCAAGTCCTTTTTGTTGTTCAGGGGTAATTTTATTGGCGCAGAGTTCATAGCCTAAGTTTGGACCCCCACTATGGGTAGCGCGATAGTGAGAAATGGCTTCAAGCCAGCAACCCGGATTTTGTAAAAAAGCCGTGGGTGGCATTAAAACCCCAAGGCAACCTGTATATAGAGGCTCGAGAATCCCATCAACCAGTCCCATATCATGATAGTGAGGCAACCAACTAACGGATACACTCTCTGGAGTCAGTTCAAAGGCTGCCTGAATCGTTTTAAGGTTATGGATTAAGTTAGCGTGACTCACCATCACGCCTTTGGGAATTCCAGTTGAACCAGAAGTATATTGTAAAAAGGCAAGGGTGTCAGGGGAAATTGTCGGAGGAGACCAGGTTCCTGGTTCTGGGACAGGGGTATCGGTAGTTATCCAGTTTAGTTGTTGTAGTTCTAGGATCGGGTTAACTTTATCTTTGAGCTTGGATAACAGAGATGTTGTGGTTAATGCTACCAGAGCTTGAGCATCTTGGGTAATGGCTTGAAGTCGATTGAGTGGACGGTTAGGACGGGGAGGATGAATCGGTACAGCGACAACACCAGCGTAGAGACAGGCAATGAAGGCAGTAACAAATTCTAAACCTGCTGGATAAATGAGTAAGGCTCTGTCCCCGGGTTGCGCTAGGGTTTGTAGATAAGTGGCAAGAGTTTGAGCCTGTTGGTCTAGTTCTTTGTAGGTTAAATGAGCCGTTTCTGTTGTGCCATTTCCGAGAAAGGTGTAGGCGCGTTGTTCCGGTTGTTGGCGCGATCGCGCTTTCAGGATGTCAACTAAACTATCTCCTTGACAATACATTGTATACATTAATACCTACAACTTATATCTAACTTGTCTAAATGAGTTCTTCATAATTAAGTAAGACAGATTTAATAATTATACTTTAATCAGAACAAACGAGGTTGGCAAGATGTAACAAAAATTCACCTTTATGCGTGAACCCCCAACTTCAGTGAAGCAAGTTGGGGGACTTCACCAGCCATTACTTTTCAGATTAACTCACCACCCCAGAATGACCCTGAATTTCACCAATCGGTTCAAAGCGTCCCTCTAAATATTTACTGAGAAACTCTTCGGCGATCGCGAAAAAGTGAAGCCGATTCTCTGGACGAGCAAATCCATGTCCTTCGTCGGTGTAAAGGGCGTATTCAACAGGTTTATCTGCCTTTTGCATCGCTTCAACAATTTGTTCACTTTCGGCTTGTTTTACCCGTGGATCATTTGCCCCTTGACCAATCAATAACGGTTTCTGAATCCGGTCAATAAAAAACAAAGGCGATCGCGCTTTGAGAAACTCCTCCTCTGTGTCTAAGTCCCCCAAGCGATGGGCAAACATGGCTTTCATTGGTGCCCAGTAGGGAGGGATACTTTGCATTAAGGTAACTAAGTTACTCGGACCAACAATATCCACACCTGCGGCAAATACTTCTGGGGTAAAGGCTAATCCCACCAATGTGGCATATCCACCATAGGACCCGCCCATAATTGCCACCTTATTCCGATCACCAATTCCTTGGTCTACAATCCAATTGACGGCATCAATTAAATCATCATGCATCTTTGCCGCCCATTCACGATTTCCGGCATTTAGGAACGCTTTCCCGTAACCTGTAGATCCTCGGAAATTGACTTGCAGCACCGCATAACCCCGGTTTGCCAACCATTGTACCGTTGGACTATAGCCCCACGTATCTCGCGCCCAGGGTCCACCATGAACCAAAAGCACCGTGGGTAAATTTTTCGCCTCAACGCCAACAGGCGTGGTGAGATAGCCGTGAATGGTTAAACCATCCCGCGCTGGGTAGGAAATGGGTTGCATTGATGCGAGTTGCAAGGTTTCCAATTCCGGTTGATTGCTAAACAGTAAGGAGTGGGTTTTAGCCTCCCGGTTATACACATAGTAATAAACTGGACCATCATCCGTCGCGTAAGCAACCAACCAAGTATCATCCGCTAACGTGCGATTGGTGATGGAAAATTCACCGCCTCGGATTTGCGCGATCGCCTTAAAATCATCAGCAATGCTGTCATCGAGAATTTGCCATTCCACTTTATCCTTATAAAAGGACACCGCCTGAATCCGGCGCTGAGTCGGATGGATAACCACACCACCGATATCATACTGTTCATCAGCCGCCATAACCGTTTCTTGGCGGGAGGCTAAATCTAAAGCAATTAACCGTTGGGCATTGGCATCATGTGATCCAGTAATATACAGGGTTTTGCCATCCTGAGAAAAGGTGACGGCTGATCCTTCATCATCGGGTCCCCAGTGGCGTAATAATTCAAAGGATTTATCGGGAGTCTCGCGGAATAACAGATCGGAACCCCCATCTGGCGTGGCTGCGATCGCTGCCCGAATCTGGAATTGAGCATCAGCCACCCAACTGACGATATTACCAGGGTTATCAGTCTCAAACTCCACTGCGCCATTATTCAGATTAACCCGATACACATCAAATTTTTGGCGATCGTTGAGATTCATTCCCACCAAGACTTGATCAGGAAACTCTGGATCAAGGTCAATCGGTTGGGCTTTCACGCCTTGGAAGGGGGTTAAATCGCGCACTAACTTGGATTGGACATTCACCAAATAGAGGTGAAAGTTTTCGTCGCCGTCTGAGTCTTGCAGATAAATAAGCTGGTTAGGATTGTATGTCCAGACATAAAGGCGAATCCCCCGCTTTTGATCCGCCGTTAGCTGTTGATCATCATCTTCTCCCACGGTTCGTAACCAGACTTGCAACACATTCTTCTCATCTGGGGCGATATAAGCCAAATACTTCCCATCGGGGGATAGCTGCGGGCGAGTGCGATCGGGGTTTCCGAATAGGGTTTCGCGGGGAATTAAGGGAGGTAGTGCTTGGGATACTGGAGAAGTTGTTGCCGTTGCCATTTTAGTTTACGGATTCAATTGCTGTGATTGTCTTAGAGATACTGTAACGAATCTGGCTTGTTAGAAGCTACTCAGGGGTAAGCCCAATTATCGAGCGGTACAGCTAACATGATGGGATGGGGTGTCGGTTGGCTTGACGCTGGAAATCCAACCAGGTTTTAGGCGAAAGCCCTAATTACGAACCCAATTTAATGCATCAATTTTGTCATGCATTTAAATTGGGTATTAGTAGTGAGCAAGATGCAAAGCCTGCGGCATGGCTTCGCTAAACGCACTACCTACAAATATTTCGCCGTTATTGACATTAAGGTTTAAATGCCGAACAGGTTATACAATTCTAAATTATTTAATGGGACTCCATTAGGGGGGTCACGCAGGTTTATTCCACTTCAACTTTTTTAAGCGCTGCTTTCGCCGCACGCTTTTCCGCATCTTGTTTACGACGCCCAGTTCCGACACCGTAAACTTTTCCTTTTACGCGCACTTCAGCCGTGAATTCCTTGGCATGATCGAGTCCAGACTCATCGATAATAGAATATGTGGGGTTTTCGACAAAATTAGCTAGCGCCCATTGCTGAAATCGACCTTTGGGATCTACTAAGTTTTTGGGTTCGGTATCGGACTGTTGAACCGCTATACTATCAGCCACACGACTGAAAAGTGGGTAAATAAATTGACGAACGGCATCAATCCCCGATTCTATATAATATGCCGCCATATAAGCTTCCAAGGTATCACTGAGTAAAGCGGGATTTTGCCGACCCCCTTCTTTATCTGCACCTTTACCCAATCGCATCAAGTCACCGATACCGAGTTGGCTGGCAAATTTAGCCAGTTGTTTCTCATCGACTAAATTAGCACGCAAACGGGTTAGGTGAGCTTCACTTACATCCGGGTAACGTTTATAGAGGAGTTCACCGACGACAAAACCTAATACAGCATCACCCAGGAATTCTAAGCGTTCGTTATGTTCACCAGCTTTTGGATGTTCGTTGACGTAGGAACGGTGAGTGAGGGCGCTGAGTCGGAGCGTTTCATTTTTGATAGTTGGAAGTTGATTCATTTCTAACGTACTCGTTGTGGGAAAGGTTACTGGCATAGAAATTTGATGTTCAAAATTAATCAGGTGAAAGGGTTGGAATTTTCACGGTATGTGATGCCTCTGTAGGGGCGGGTTTCACTACTATCTTTTCGGGTTGCACCCAGATGTGACTAAACCCGCCCAGACGCGCCATGGCGCGTCTCTACAATAGTTTCTAGACTTCCCGTGAAAAGCTAGGTGAAATGGTTTGATATAAATAAACGCGATTAGCGTGAATTTAAATCACCTCAGTTATACTACGTAACCGAGATGATTTAAGTTTATTTACATCTAGGCAAAGAATATTTAGACAAGTAATCGATTTCTCTCGCTCAAAAAGAATTCTGGCTCTTTACCTGTCGTTTTGGCGTAGACTATCCCCTCGGAAATAGCTGCATTAACAAACTTACTCAATTTCGAGAACGTTGTGCCATCAGATTTACAAACTAATGGGAATTTACTACACTTAGGAAAATGTGGATTATGACGCATCAGTTTGCCAATCTGGGAAAGGGATGTACGTTGACCCTGATTTAATGCTGTTTGGATTGCGTTTCTCAAACAATCGATAGCCTCCTCGTAAATAAGCTGAGCTTTAACGGCAGTAGTCTGAGGGTTAGTTTTAACTTGAACTAACTTAGGCAATTGGTCTACAAAATAGAAGTCATCTTGAACAAGATCCTTTAGCTTTTGTTTCACATTGCCGAGCTGGGCAAAGATTATCACCTTTTTGTCCAAGCTTTGCAGATTGCGAACCAATGGGCAAAAATCTCCATCTCCTGACACAAGAATAATTATGTCTGGAGAACGATCACTGTGTATATCTTTAAGACAATGCGCTATTAATTGATGATCGGCGCTGTCCTTGAGAGGACAAGGAACATCACGACAGTCAAATCCAAGACGGGATAGAGGTTTTTTGGCTTGAGCTTGGTTTTGACATTGTGAATTATAGTAGACATTTTGGGCAAGCAAGTGTCCTTGTGTTTGAGCAAAGGACAGCAACAAATGAGCTGACTTTTGAATTGAGACGTTCTGAAGATCCCAATACAGATTAACCAAGGGTTGACACCGATTTGTTTTTACTTGTGAGTGTAGATTCATTTTTTCTATCCTATTAATTTTTAACAGGACAGCATTGGTAAATCACACATCTAGAGGTAACAGAGATGGTTCAAGAGATTTCCATAAAATCTCCATATACTTATCTGCAACTACCCTAACTCATGGTGAAGTTGTTAGATTAAAGTCTCAGATTCAGGATACAAGCTTTACAGCCACTCTAAAGTTGTAAACCTTGTATCCTAAAGCTGAGACCGCAACCAACATCTTGCACATTAGCTGGCGAGATATTAATGCTGTCTAATGAAACCATAACCTATCCCAGACTAAATGTCAATCATTTTTTACTTGACTATGCCACAATCTCAGCAAATTATTGGCTGTGGCTAGTTGGTTCCTTTTTCGTAACAAGGGGTGGGGTTGTCTAATTATTCGCGATCGCTCCAGTTTCAACTATACTGCCCAGATATCCCAGAAGCACTTGGCGGATCGGTAAAATGTTTTTGTACTCCTGCATCTCAACTGGCATGTGTTGAATTATCTCCGCTAGACTATCCGCCATCTGGGGATTATCTTCAAGCACTCGCAAAGGATGTACATAGGTACGCACGGTAAACAGAATGTCACCACTGGTTGCTAACCGTCTTAATGTCTGACGTTCAATTCTCAGAAACATCTTATCCCCAGCATTTTGGCAATTTATCGTTGTCTCCCAACCTGGTTTTGCGTTCTCTGGGGGAAAGAATAGTTCGGGAGACTCGACAATACTCCAGTTTAATCGCCAAACGGGATGATTAGATTTGAGGCGATTAAACACACTATCCACAGGATGCGCCAGCTTTTCAGAATATCCCGGAACCGGGGAGTGGATTTGAGTCAGGGGACATCCCAACTTTTCTCGCAGTCGCCAACGCAAGGGAAAGCAGAGGGAGGCGGCGACTAAACGATACCCTTGACGCGATCGCTCCATCAATAATAAATCCTCTTGTACCAGACGCCCAGCTAAATCCAGGGGGGCTGACTCGAAATCCGAAATATGCCAAACTTGATGGGTTGCGATCGCCTCAATCCTTTGATCGTGGCGTCGATAATGCTGGGGAAAGCGTTTCAGCAGATGATCCAGCAGTAACTCTAGCACCTCTTTCTGACTGGCTGCGGTTCCGGGGAGACTGGCAAATACCTCTGAATGTCGAGTCTTGAGCAGAGTATCCTTTTGTGACAAATACTTGACAAACTGGTCATCAATTTCAATCCAATCTTGGGGATCAAGAGCTTTGAGACTCATTCTCATTTGCCATTTTCCCTCAGCAAAGGTAGATATAGATGAATACTTTACAATACATAAATACACGACGAATACATGAATGCATGATTTCAAAAGCGTTCCCCTACGCCCAAATGCACCTGAGAATCCCCCTGATCATTTAAGCCAAAATCAACCTGTACTGGACCAAAAGGCGATCGCACTCTCACCCCAACCCCATAACCCAATCCACTCCCTGGCTTATCCCGCACCTCTCCCGGTTCCCCAGTAACGGTATCCCCTGAGCCTAAATCTGTGGCATAATCCGCAAATATCCGACCCCCCAACCAAGTAAGGGAGTTGCGTAAAAATAAAGTACCAGTTAGGAAAGCTGTATTAATCAATTTAGTCAAGCTTGATTGGTATATTATTAAGCCGCAAGTCCCTAAACACCGGAAACCGATATTCCGCCGTGGCTTGCAGGTAAGACCGACCTGCACCCACTTCCCCACTCTGATAGCCGCGTACCGAACTCCCCCCGCCGAGGCTAAAGGCTTCATAAGCCGGTAAATCGCCAATCACGGTTCCTCCCTGAAGATTAAACACCAAGGTTTGATCGCCAGAGGTGAACCCAAATAACTCCATCGGCACATACTGGGTATAACTTCCACTCACCCGGTTAAAAATAATATCGGCTTCACCCACAGGAACTGACTGATCCATCCCGACTCTGACATTAGATCCTTGGCTGGGATAATCGGTATCATCGCGATTATCTTGCACCGCCGATAGATTCACCGTCAATAAATCATCTTGACCGCGATCGCTTAAACTCAACGGATTGCCAAATTCATCCACAGGCTGCACCTGATCGGTAAACGCCTGATCCCGGATCGACACGCGCTGATAAGATACTCCTACCCCAGCCTGCCAATTCCCTCCCAGAGGACGAAACAGTTCCCCACTTCCCCCCAAACGATGCACCCACGGCGTTTCCCCATTCGGCAAATCCACCTCGCGATCGCCGCCAATAAACACTTCCGAGGGAGAACGCTGATTAAACACTGCCAAACTGTACCCTGTCCGCAACGGATCACCCGCAATCCACGGATCAGTAAAACTCACCTCAAATCCTAGGGTATCTTCGCCTGCTTCCAGTTCTAGCGCCAAGTTCTGATTATTTCCGCCCAGATTCTCCTCCTCTAACCGCAACACCCCATAAATCCCCTTTGCCCGACTTGAACTGGGAAAAGCCGTGACATTAAAGGATGAATCCTCAACCACATTCACAATCATGACAATTTGATTAGGTTGATTGGTCTGTTGGAGACTGAGGGTAGCATCCTCGACACTATCTAACTCCGTTACTCGTTCTAACCCTTGCTGGGCGACCTCTGGGCGATACACGTCTCCGGGTTGCAGGTCAAATTCTCGCGTAATGATATAAGGACGAGTGTTTCCGGGAGTGGGTTGACCGTCTTCATCGACAAAGCGAACTTGGATATCCGCGATCGCAATAGATCTCCTGGAAGGAATAGGATTACGCCTTGGTGATTGAGGAAGTTGAGGCACATCGGGGAGATCATTCTGCTTCTGGAAGGGTTGCGATCGCCTCTGGCGGTACGTGGGGTTTAATCGCGCTTCGATTGGCATCCCCTGATTATCCACAAACGAACCATACTCAACGGGCGAAACTGCCTCTATTTCCTGTCCCCGAATCGATGCAGCCGCCAATAATTCTGCACCTACCCCAGCCAATACTAGGGGAAGAATAAACCACTTGCGCCACCGTTGGTAGAACCCCATCAGCCACCTTACCCGCTACGTGCCAGTTCCGCTTTTACAAACGATGTTATCAGTATATTTCCCATCAGGGAAGGTAGAGATATTCCGCCGGAATATCTCTACAATAATGTTACGCTCTGTTGAAATTCCTAGAAATTCCCAAAACCCGGACAAAGCACATTCAAAAGTTCAGGCGGAATCTCCTCATAATGTTCCAGCACATTAAAGCCTGTTCGCGTTCAGTGATGGGACGGGGTGTCATTGGCTTTCCTCCCAAGGTTCCAGGTCATCTTCCCAAGCCGTATCAGCTACCGTCCACCGGGAACTGGGGGAACATTTGTCCAGCCAAATCAGATAACACCATGTCCAACCACAGTGATGAGACGCAAAGCCGTAGAATCTGCCGATCGCAGTTCCCCAGTCTGGAGATGTTGGCGGATGGGGGAGTTTCGGGTTGAGGCTGTCTGCGCGATCGCGAATCCATTGCAGCTTGTCCCCATAGATGAATCTCGGCGGTTTGACGTGAGGGAAGTTGGTGGGGAGTTCAACAGCTGAGAATCGCTTGTGACTAAAGCTGATGGGTAAGTCGCAGCAGCCATAACCCATAGTTTTAAGGTAGCCGGATACAATTTTGCTATTGAGAGTCGCGGTTAACTCGCGGATCAGGATCGCGGCGAGGCTTTCGAGTTCCGACTGGCTTACATTCATCCCGGCTGCATCAAACTCAGTGTTACAGAGGGTTTGCAGGCGAGAGAGGAGGGAGGCGATCGCAAAATCATCCAAGGCTTGCTGATAGCCCCTTTGGTCAGTGGATGGGCGAATTAAGCCGCGATCGCACGTACTTTTTGAGAAATTTGGCATAGGATTGAAATTGCTCCTATTGATGGGAGTCAATGCCAGACTCGGTGCCGTCCAAAGCTGTGGAGCTGGCATTGTTTTCATTTTAATACGTATATTCTAAATGCCTTTCAAGCAATACACCAGTTAATACGTATTAAAAATGTTGAAACAAAATACCCCACAACCGAAAAAGTCCAGATGTTAGCATGACGTGCAGAATATGCGCGTGAACTAACAGTAGATATGCCTAAAAGGAAAAAACGAATGCGGGGGGAACCCGTTGATCAGGATGAACTCAAGCAAAGACTTAATCTAACAGTTACACCTACAGGGGCGCGTGGACTAGAAGAAATCGCGCAGGAATTGGGGCTAAAATCTAAAAGTGAGTTAGTGGATCAAATTGGGCGTAGACGGCTAATCGTTTCTCCAAATCCAGCAGTTGACCAAGATACAGAGGAGTGAGATTAATCTCTATTCTGGGTTTTCCTGTTCTCAGAAAAGATATAGATCAAAAAAAGCGAGATGCTTTGGTAAAATAATAGGTTTGTCTCAACCTTAGAATCAGAGACAGCAACGCCATTACCGCGAGGAGACTAGGTGAGTCGAGAACAACTAACCAACGATATCTGGCGTGCTTGTGACATCTTGCGCCGCGACAATAACTGTGGCGGTGTGATGGAGTATGTGGAACATCTGTCCTGGTTACTGTTCTTGAAATTCCTGGATGGACAGGAAGATGCCTTTGAACAGGAAGCCAAGTCAGCGAACCGTAAGTACACACGGGTTATCAGTAGACAGTATCGCTGGTCTAACTGGGTGACAAAGGCTTTGGGGAAAAAAGGCGGGAAAAAGGGACGCCGTACTATTCCGGCGTGGGATGATCATCAGTTGATGGAGTTTGTCCGAGGTGAACTCATTCCTCACTTAGCATCCTTGTCGGGTTCACCGGAACGGGAAGTGATTGCTGGGATATTCCGCGATCGCAACGTGATTATCTGCGACTCACCCGATAACCTCAAAGATGTACTAAAGATTGTTGATCAGATTGACTTGACCAATCCTGACGATATCTACACCGTCTCTCACATCTACGAAGACTTACTCAAACGCCTCGGTAGTGAGAATAAGATGGCTGGAGAGTTTTACACTCCGCGTTCAGTGATTCGTTTTATGGTAGAGGTCATTGATCCTCAAATTGGCGAGACAGTTTACGATCCCGCCTGTGGAACCTGCGGATTTTTACTGGAGGCTTTCTTACATACGCAGAAGCAGGAGAAAACAGCCAAAGACCGAGAAATTCTCCAGCGCCATACCTTTGTCGGACAGGAGAAAAAGCCATTACCCGCCTTGCTTGGCACAATGAACATGGTGCTTCATGGCGTTTTAGTTCCAGATATAAGACGACGTAACACTCTTGCAGAAGATATCCGGGATGGGTCAGGACTCTTTGATGAGACGTTTGATGTGATCTTGACAAATCCACCCTTTGGTGGAAAGGAAAATGCTCGGATTCAGAAGAATTTCCCCGTCAAAGCCAACGCGACTGAACTGTTATTTCTGCAACACGTTATGAAAAAGCTCAAACCCAAGCAGGGGGCGCGTTGTGGGATAGTCGTACCTGAAGGAACGCTTTTTCGGGGTGGAGCTTTTGCTACTGTGAAGAAAGAACTGCTTCATGATTTTAATCTATTTATGGTCGTGAGTTTACCCCCTGGCACGTTTGCTCCCTATTCCGATGTTAAAGCCGCATTGCTTTTTTTTGAGAGAGGGGAACAACAAAAGGAGGTACTTTATCAAGAGATAGCCTTACCTGATGACCTTAAGAAGTTCAGTAAGGTTAACTCAATTTCCGATGAGCATTTTGCGGAAGCACGTCAGGTTTGGCAACAGATGAAAGATTACCATCTAGGGAAAGCTAATCGACCAACTATGACGGCAAATAGCTGGCTTGAAGATGTTAAAGGTTTAGTAAAAAATGAATATGATTTTACCGCTAAAAATTCGATCTATTTAAAAAAAGAAAAGTTGCCGCATCCGTCGGAAATTACAGCTATATTATTAAAAGATCAACGTGAACTACAGATTAGATTAGAAAGGCTACATAAAATGCTAAACGATAGGATAAAATCTGATGATTAGTGTCAACCAGAAAATAGATAATGATTTTATTAAACTATGGCAATGGAAAAAGCTATCAGAACTTGCTAACACAACAAGCGGAGGTACACCTAGAAGAAACCATTTAGAATATTTTCAAGGAAATATTAATTGGTTTAAGTCAGGTGAATTAAAAGATGCAGAAATATTTGATAGCGAAGAAAAAATCACCGTGGAAGCTATAAAGGAATCAAATGCAAAAATTTTTCCAAAAGGTACTCTTTTGATAGCTATGTATGGTGCTACAGTTGGTAAGTTAGGACTTTTAGGCGTAGAGGCTGCTACCAACCAAGCTATTTGTGCTATTTTTCCAAAAAAACAGTTTGGTTTACCCTTGCTAAACAATTGGTTCTTATTTTATTACTTTAAATACATTCGTCATCAACTGATCAATCGTAGTTTTGGTGCAGCTCAACCCAACATAAGCCAAACGTTAATTAAAGAGACTTACATACCAATTCCATTTCCTAAAGATATTATTCTCTCTCTTGATGTTCAGAATCGCATTGTATCTCGCATCGAATCATTACTAGGTGAATTGAAAGGCGATCACCAGCTTCTGGACAAAATGCGTCGGGATACTAGCCGAGTCATGGAAGCAACACTAACGGAACTAATAAATGAAATAGATAAAAAATATCCTGATTCTCCAACTATAGGTGAACTTTTATCCAGTAAGTATATCAAAATACTAGGAGGGGGAACGCCATCAACAGAAAACGAAGAATATTGGGGCGGGTCTATTCCATGGACATCTCCAAGAGACATGAAGCGTTGGTATATTGACACTACACAAAAGTACATATCACAGACTGCTCTGCAAGACAAGAAATTAAATATTGTTCCTGAAGGTTCAGTGTTAATAGTTGTTAGGGGAATGATTTTAGCTCACACCTTACCAGTAGGAGTTACTAAAAATGAAGTGACAATCAATCAAGACATGAAAGCTCTCGTGCCAGAGAAAAATCTCCTGTCGGAGTATCTAGGATACATCCTTCGCGCTCGTGCGCCATTCATACTTCAGCAAGTAGAAACAGCAGCTCATGGAACGAGGAGATTAAAAACTGACACTCTAAAAAAAGTGGTTATTCCTATCGTCTCAATAAGTGAACAGAGAAGTATTATTGAATATCTTAATTTTTTTCAGACGAAAGTCCACGAAATGAAAAATATAATGCAACAAGATGCACAACTACTTGAACGATTAGAACAGTCAATCCTAGAGAAAGCGTTTCAGGGACAGCTATAGATTATGACAAGCGTCAACGAAAAGCTTAATCAAGTTTGGTCGGAATTACGAAAAACTGGAATCACCGACGATTTAACAGTTATTGAATACCTTGCCAGATTACTACTAGAAGAAAGTGGTGCAATAGTAGCTGTCGCTGATCACTCACAAATCCCAAGTATTGTACCTAACGAGACAGAAGATTTTGTATCAGAAAAAGGCATCCCGAAAAGACTACCTAGAGACTTAAACGTAAATATAGAAGCGATTAAACAGTATCTCCGTCAAGCAGCAGAACAAGCAGGAGACATGGCAACACTATTTGACCGTTATGTTCTCTTTCGCTTACCTTCCATGCTTCCAGGGGGACGCTATCCGACTCCTAGACATATTGTCAAGTTTATGCAGCGTCTTGCCCAACTTGAACCCAATAACCATAGTGTGGCAGACTTGGCTTGTGGCAGTGGTGGCTTTTTACTTGATCGCGAGATAACTAATCCTAGCAGTAGTGAAGTAACAATCGGTATTGATATTTCTCCGGAATGGAAACGACTTGCCTGGGCTAATACTAGATTACATCATTTTACTCCACGTTTGATCAATGGAAATGCACTTCAGGTTTGCGGTTCAGAAGAATTTACTAAAAAAACTTTTGACCGCATACTCATCAATCCGCCTTTCGGTGAAAAGATTGATGAAAAATTAGCAGAAAATACTCTGGGGTATAAAGTTAGTAGCCGCAGCGAAACCGCGCTGACTGCACTTGCCCTCCAAAAACTCGCACCCGCAGGAAAAGCAGCCATCTTAGTTCCTTCAGGTCTGCTATTTAGTAACAATACAAGTGAGAGAAAATTACGAAGACAGCTAATCTTTGACTATAAACTTGAAGCTGTCATCTCCTTACCCAAAGACGCTTTACAACCCTACAGTCCGTTACAAACTCACCTGCTGCTTGTGAGTAAACCCGATAATTTCGCCCAACCCTCAAAAAATGGAGAGAATCTAATCTGGTTTTGGCAGCTTGAACAGGACGGCTATCCTAGTGGTCGAGGTCGTGACTTAACTCAAGATCCCGATGAATCAGCAAGTGACTTACCCTTTGTCACCAGAGTTCTCACCAATCCGAATTCCCCTCTTTTATTTCCCCAACAAAATCCTCGAATAGCCATCAGCAGAATAGTTGAAGGTACTTCACTACTGGGCTTTGTTTGCCAAGCGACCTCGACAGAATTGACCTCGGTTACGTTTTATCCACAACCGAATGAAACCACCTCTGCATTCCTGTTAACTAAGACTGCACCCCTAGGTAAACAGCGCATCTGCGATCGCATTCCCTTGGATGGTAGCGAACCCTCACAGGTTGAAAATCCACAGCAGCTAATTAAAGAGCTATACGGAAAGAAAGACCCCGATCCTAAACGCCTATTCTCTCAACCTGTAAAAGCAGCAGCAATCTCAGTTTTACCGGAAAGCCAAGCCTTAGGAAGCAATAGAGTCAAACTCCTTGGTGTAGCGGTGCGGTGCGACACGATTCAAGCGCCAACCTACGATTTACGCCCAGAACGTTATGTTGAAAAGCAAGAGGAACCGCGTTCGACTGATTCTCCGGCTGAACTCCTCAGCCAAATTTATCAAAACCAGAGAAAGCTGTCTCAGCACATTGAGAACCTATTTGGTCGCTTAGAACTCCCTGCGATCGCCAATCAACAACTTCCTTCTCCATTGGCAAATATAGCATCCCTGGGAATTCTCGAAAAACTGAATCCAGAACAGAAGACCATTTGGGAGCGAATTCAGGCAAAAATAGAAAAAATTGATAGCCGTGATCAAGATAACCCACAAACCGCAGTACACTTTACCTTAGAGGAGTTGCTCCAAGAGGATGACAGCGAGATATCAGAAATGACTCGCTCAACTGTCGATCTTCTGGAACGCCTGGGAGTAATTGTCCCAGTGACGATTACAACTCCTAGCACCGATGAGTCAATTCAGTGCTATCGTCGTGTTACAGAGCGAGACTTGTGGCAGTTCGACTGAAGCGAATCAGAATCAGAGGGGGAGAGTATATGAAATTGAAACGACTCTACCTAGGAGATTATCGGGTCTTACGTGACCTAGAGATTTGCTTTTGTCCACCCACTGAACGCCGCCTAACTTTTACTCGCAACTATAGCCTTGACTTTCTCGTTGGTGTCAACGGCACAGGCAAATCAACGGTGCTGAAGATATTATGGAACTTAATGCAGCAATTAGAGGGAAATCCTTACATTGAATATCCCTTTGAACTGGAATATGAACTGGGAACGGATAACCAAAAGCGCACGATTAAAATTTCTAATCGCCACGAAGATCCGGAAACCGAAGAAATGATTTTCACCCCAGTTCCCTCAGCTTGGGAAAATAACCAACCTATTGCGATAAGTCGTGATATCTTACCGGAACTCGTCGTTGCCTTTACAACAGGTAGCGAAGGAGAATGGGATTTTGGTAGAGACCAAAACAGTTTGGACAGTGGCAATTTAGCTGAATTACAAGACTTGTCTCAACTCGAACGAGCAATTCGAGAGTTACCCGGAAAGCGAACCAACTTGGAAATCACCGAGGGACAAAACACAAGCGAAGGTAGTCGCTGTTTGTTTATCAAAAACCATCAGCTTCCTTTACTCACGCTTTGTAGTCTATTAGTCGATTTAGCAGAAAATTCTGATCAGTCAGGTTTAAAGGACGTTTTTCAAGAAGTATATATAAAACCCATATCCGGCTTTTCCCTGAAATTCCGGAAAACTCATGATCCCGCTTATTTAGGTGACTGGGATGATGTCAAGAGTTTAGCCCGGATAGCATCTTTGTGTCTGCATCAAGGAAATGATTACTTATTGGTGTTTGACTTAACTAGCACTGGGCATTCCATTGCTAAAGAGATTTTTAACAGCTTCTCTAGTGGTTTTGAGTTGTTCAAAAAACTCTCCTTACTCGCTAATGTGGATGAAAATGGACAATCCGTTTTGAGAGAAGTCAACATCTTTTTAGAACGGACAAATTCCCCGCATCCCGAAACCCATCTAGACGTTCCACCCTTACACCTGTTTGAGTGGCTCAGTGACGGGGAACGTAGTTTTTTAGGTCGGATGAGTCTATTTACTTTGTTAGGTACTACCGAAGCTTTGATTATTCTAGATGAACCAGAAGTTCACTTTAATGATTTCTGGAAACGCCAAATTGTGCAACTCTTAGACGCTAAGCTCAAAGATCGCCATAGCCATGTTTTAATTACGACTCACTCCAGTATCACATTAACTGATGTTCCCAAAGAAGATATTGTCGTCTTAGATCGGAATAACAACTACACTCAGAGTTCATTTAATCCAACATTGCGAACCTTTGGAGCTGATCCTAGCGATATAATGGTGCATGTGTTTGGTGCGCCACATCCTGCTGGAGCATCCAGTGTACACCGTATTGAGCAAGAGTTAGAAAACTCATTAAATCGAAGTCCCCATGAACGACGAGAGGTACTCGAAGAATTGCTGAATAATGTCGTTGCTCAAGGATATTGGAGCTATCTAATTCGTCGCGAATTGCAAACAATGGAAAAGGAATGATTTATCAAGTAGAGTTACCTGAACTCACGCTTAAGCGACTGACGGATGTAGTTTACCTACAAATGCGTTTACTAAGATACGCTGCTTCTACGGAGACTCTAAGTCGGCAAACCTGTGAGCGTTACCTGAAAGGATATAAAAGGTTTCGAGGACGACATAAACAAATTGCTGATTGGCTTTGGCGAGGTCCAAAAAGGCGCAAACTTTTAGAGAATTTTTCTCAAGGTTCACGTCCAGAAAAACTTGAATGGAGCAGATGTTTGTTTCGAGAAGCGCTGGCATTTCTGACTAACCCAGTCGGTTATATGACACCATATAGGAAAAAAGCCGCCCCAGATTGGCAGCAAGCAGGCGCTGAGTTTCTTTGCCTGTTCTATGAATATCTGGGTAAAGAATTACCTGATTACTTTTTTTCAGAAAGAGGAGCAACCCAATTTAATAAAAATAACCTTAAATCTAATTTTTTTAAGACTAATAATCAACTTGAAGTTTGCCCTGCTTGTGACTTTTCAGCTACTCGTAGTCAAGTTGATCACTATCTTCCCATTAGCCTCTATCCCCACCTTTCTTGTCATCCTTTTAACTTAATTCCTATCTGTAGTGAGTGTAATTCGTTAATGGTTAAGGGAAATCATGACGTACTTCAGAAAAACTCAAAAAATCGACGTAAATTAGAAGATATATTTTTGATATACAAAAATTGTGGACTTGGAGACTTAACTTATTTAAAGCTTGAACTAGAAAAAGGCTATAGGTCTATAAGCTTGATGGAATTTAAGCCGCGTAAAGGAGAAAATCTCCGTGACTGTATCGACGCATACTGTAATGCCTACCAAATTCCAGATAGATGGTTGGAAATAGTGAAAACAATTGAAAACCAGCTTTTCAGTCAAATTAAACAATTTATGAAAGCAGCAAAAGGACAAAGAGAATCACTTAACATTTTTGACGTAGACCGTGGACTTACAGAACTGCTACAAAGCTTGTGTGAAAACCAAGGTAAAATACCTTTTGCATTTCCCATGTCTTGGTGGCTTGCTACTTTAATTGAGAGAGAATTAAAACCAGCTATCAGCAGTTCTCAGCCGATAGAGGTTAAAAATTTTCCCTTACTTGAGGAAATAGCTGATTGGATAAGTCAGGACAACATATCACACCCTGCTTACATTCAAGAACCACACCTTAAGCAAGCCCGAAATTTAAGGAAAATAGTAGCAGAAGAAGGGTAGATTTGTATTCTTTCTAACCCACCCGACAAGCAATTTATGTTTTCTCGATCAATGGTTTCTCAACGATCGCGTAACTCCGAATCTGCCAAGGCGCTATCCTCAAGGCTTGCAGTGTCGGGGATTCTGGAGACTGATCCACAGGACGTTCCAATAAATCCACGCAACCATTTATCGCCAAACTTAAATCACTATTGAATGAAAATTCCGCTTCCTCTCCCTGAGATTCATAACACCGCAGAATCCAACGGTGGGGATTATCTTGCGATCGCTTGAACGCAATCATGACTAAATTTTCTGCCGATAACTCTAGCAAGGAACCCCCAGGGGGCAATGATTTAACACAAATGCCACTGACTTTAGAGTTTGTAGTCAGCGCTTTAGCGCTTCTGGCACGCTTCGTGCTACTACGAACCCAGCTTAAGTCAGTGCCATTCGATTTAACACCCTGATTCGCTGTATCTTCTAACCGAACGACTTGCAGGGGAAAATTTAACTCATACCCTCGCTGAACCGTTTTCGCGGCTTGCCAAGTTCCCGCATGAGGATAAAGGGCGTAGGTGAAGTGGTGAATTCCGCGATCGGCATCGGGATGGGGCCACATTGGGCTTTTGAGTAGGGTTAATCGGAGTTGAGAGGGTTGGGCGTCATAGCCGTATTTACAATCATTCAGGAGACTCACGCCGTAAGTTTTATCACCCAAATCTGCCCAACGTAAGGCTGGAACCTCCCACTTGGCTTGTTCGGCAGGGGTTTGGGGTTTGGTGGGGCGTTGGATGGCACCGCAGGGAATCTCATAGGTGGCGTAGTCGGCTTCTAGGTTTAAGGGGAATGCGGCTTTGACTAATACCTGGCGTTCCTGCCAATCTACGGTTGTGGCTATTTTAAGTAGGGGTGAATCTGATGTCAGGATGTACTCTTGGCAAAATTGGGATTGTCCTAATTGGCGAATGACTTGGAGACGCGATCGCAGATTTCCTTGTTCTAGCCATTGAATGGATTGTAGTTGGGTTGGTGGTAGGGGATGTTGATGGTAATTGGGGTCAATATTCCAGGCGTCCCAATATTGTCCTTTGTCTTCAAAGGCTTGCAGTTGATTTCCTGCACCGCTTAAGATTTCTCGCTGGTTGGGTTTATCAAAGATGCTGCTTAAGTCGCCTGTATTGGGATTGACGATGACTCGCAGATAGTCATTTTCGAGGATAAATTCGTTGTTGGGTTGGGGATTGGGGTGATTGTTTTCTGGGGGGGTGTCTGTGGGACAAAGCCAGACTATTTTATAGCCGATCGCGGGGATATCTTTTGCCTGAAATAGCAGATGGGTTTGACCTTTCGCTTCGCTTATATGGAATCCGGTTTGGCTGGGGATTTTTTCGCCGTTACTATCGTAAATTTGCCAGGTTTGATTGTTGGTGATGGGGAACTGTTTTTTCAACGCAGAGGTTCGCAGAGGTTCGCGCAGAGGTTCGCAGAGGGAGGGAGGTAAGGAGATGGTAATGAGTTCTGAATGTTGCCAGTTGAGGGGATTGAATAGAATTAGGGGTTGGGCGTTGGGGTGAGGGGGTGAAGGGAGGGTGATTTGGGACGCGATCGCGTTTAGGGATTCGGCTATGATGTCTTGGGTGACTGTTTCCACGTCTTGCCATTTTTGGTTGGCTTCAATGAAGACTTCGGGAATTGAGGTTCCGGGTAAGATGTCATGGAATTGATTAAAGAGGACGTTTTTCCAGGCTGTTTCTAGTTGAGTTTGAGGATAGTTTTTTTTGGTGATTAGGGTGGCGAGAGAGGCAAAGAGTTCGGCTTGATACAGTAATCCTTCGCAGCGACGATTCCAGCGTTTTTGATCAGCGTGGGTGGTATAACAGCCGCGATGGAGTTCTAGATAGAGTTCATTATTCCAAATCGGATTAGGGATGGGTAATTTGTAGGGGCGGGTTTCACTATTATCGTTGTTTGTTTCCCTGATTTGACTAAACCCGCCCCCGGAGACGCGCCGTGGCACGTCTCTACACATCATTTCCCTATCTTCTAATTGATTCTCAAGATTCTGCAAATATTTCAATGCGGTGGTAAATTCTAAATTGGGGAAGAAGGGAGACTGTTGCCAACGCTGGGCGACTTCTAACATATCGCGAGTGGGACCACCGCCATGATCGCCTACACCGGGTAACCAAAAGATATCCTTAATTTTTGTTTGGGTTTGCCACTTAATCCCATAATTGGTCATGGTAATTGGATTCGTGTCCATGACTCCAGTAATATTAGGCGGCGACATTAAACTGAGAATTCGAGTTCCATCCGGTGATTGCCACCAAAAGAGGTGATAGGGGAATTCAGTTGTGTCATTCCAATGCAGTTTTTGGGTGACAAAATAGTTTATTCCGCCTTGTTTTAAAAGTTGTGGTAATTGCCACGTAAAGCCAAAACTATCTGTTACCCAGGCGACTTGATTAATTTGACCGAATTTTTCTTGGGTATAACGTTGACCATAAAGAAGTTGCCGGACTATGGATTCACCATCAATTAAGTTTAGTTCTGGTTCAACCCACATTCCGCCAACTGTTTCCCATTTTCCAGCTATGACTTGTTGTTGAATTCGGCTAAATAAGTCGGGACGATTCTGTTCGATCCAGGCATAAAGGGCGGGTGTCGTATGGCAATAGGTTAAATTAGGAAAGTCTTGCTGTAAACTGAGAACAGATTCAAAGGTTCGCACCGCAACATCCCAAGTTTCCTGAGTTGACCATAACCAAGCCATATCTAAATGGGCATGACCGAGTAGGTGAAATGTGGCGTTAGGGGTGAGGTTTTGGGATAGAAGAGTTTGGCGCAATAGAGTTAGCGATCGCGTAAACTGATCGGCATCAGATACCCTCTGCCAGTCAATCTTAGATACAGCCACCGCCAGCGTTCCTAATTGTTCGGGTGCAAAGGCGGTTAAATAGTTCTGTAATACGGTTAATTCATCCGCCACAAATCCAGGATCAAGGGAGTTTGTTGATTCATAAATACAGGACGATCGCATTAACCCGCCAATATCATGACCTGGACTAACTAACCGTACCATGACAGTAATAATTTCCCCAGGACTAACGGCTGAACTGAGGAGGACTCTCGCTGACGAATCAAATAAGTCTCCTTCTTGGACTAACTCGCCATTAACAAAAATTTTGGCATCTTCCGCCCACCAGGTTAGGGCTAGTCGTAGGGTTAATCCGGCTAAAGGATAACCTTGTAAATCCTGGGGAATGATAAATTGTTGCCCGAACCACATTACTTGGCGTCCGGCTGACCAGATAATATAGCCTTTATCATTAAGTTCACTACTTGACCCGTTGGCAAAAATGTGGTTAATCATCTCCTCCAGAGGCAGATCTTCAGACCACAGTTTCCAATTAGTCTGCACATTCACCTGAGTTAAGGCGCGGAGTTTGGCAATAGAGTCAGAAAGGAAGGGTAAGGAAGACATAGTAATGAATGATAAAAATGAATAGTTAACAATCACAATTACGAAAACATCTGTCGCATTAATCCGCCTTTGAACCCGTTTTAACGGGTTTTAGCTTTTAGCCGGAAATTTATTTCCTGGCTAGACTGAATTAAGGGTGTATGGTGGGTGATGCCAGCGTTTATGGCGAAGACAGCGCAACTACGAACATTCGCTAAGAAAGCGATAAAGTATGGAATAATAAATAAGTCATCGCTGCTTCTGCTTGCATCACCATGTCTGCTTCTACCCCAGGTGGCTACCGCAGCCGATTGTTCAATCTTATCAATCATCATTCTCGCCGATTCATCGATCGCGGTGAACGGGCAATCCGACATTTGAAAGTCGCGGCTGTTTGGGGAACGCAGATTCTCCTCTATCCTATATATATGGTGGTTCAAGCCAGTCTCACGGCTGGGCGGCAACTTTCGGCAGAGGCAAAAGCGGGATGGATTCGATTAAAAGCCTTGACCCAATCCCAACCGCCAGAACCACCGCCTGCTGTTGATACGCCGATTCAACGGGTTCTCAAGGAAGTCGAAACCTTACAATTCACATCTTGCACCATTCTCAATAGGGCGGTTAAAACCGCAGCTACACAAACGAAACCCGCCTTCGCGGGTTCCCCAATCCTGGTTCCGCTAGTCCGCGAAGGCGGACTTGGTTTGTCTAGCTGCGAATTTGATTCGCCAAGGCTTATTGGAATAGAACCAAATCAAATAACAGATACTCCTAATCTAAATATCTCCTCATCCTCACGGGTAGAGATTCAAGGTGTAGCCACCCTCCTCCCCACCCGAACCCTAGTTCTGGTTTCCATCACTAATGAAATTTTGGATATCCTCACCCCAGAACAACAACAAAAACTGGCGGCGAGAATAAGCTGGGAATTGGCTACCCTTTATCGTCAGTGGCGTTTAACTGATAATTTAAAGGCTTTCAGGGTGCAACGCCAACTGAGTCACTTGGCTAAACCCTCTCTGTTTCTCCCCTTTAGACTATTCTGGCAACTCATGGCATGGGTGCAAACCAGTCCGGTTGCGATCGCGATTAATCTCTTCGGTGAGTCTAGTTTAGTCCCTGTCAGGGATTCAGCATTCTCAGAACCCGCATCTGATGCCGAAATTACCCAAAACCTTGCCTCTTCCTGGTGGGAACGATTGACACCAGGGGTAACCTTAGCCGCGATCGATGACACCATCGCCCAGTGGGAATTGCACCCGTTACAGACATCTAATCACGTTGCGATCGCACTCCGTCACCGCAGCCACAGTTTACTGCAAACCTTCCAAACCTCCTTCATCACCCCTCGACAGTCAACTGATCCAACCCAGACATCAGCATCTCACTCCTTTTGGCTGATGGGATTAATTTACGCCGCGATCGACTACTTTTTTGGTCAGCGTAGTTCTAACCCATTCCATCACCAAGACACAACCTCAGTTAACCCCACCGAGGACATTAATCAACGATTCGCTAACTCAACAAGTTTCGTCACCCTTCCTGGGGCAGAATTCACGTATACAACTGAACCTGATCCATGGTTAAACTGGGATGATTTATTTGGGTGTCCAAACCCCACGTTCACACCAAATATAGCATTACAAATTTCAGGACTTTCGACATTAGAAAATAACTTAAAACCTGAAACAGTTGTCAAGACGCCCGACTGGATTGAAACGGAGGCAATTTCCACAGGATATGTTAAACATCCCTTAGAACAAATCCTAGAATGGTTGGATGTGGGTATGCTTTTGCTGGAGGAGGTAACGATTAAAGCTTGGCAATGGATGCGACAATTTTTTACTAAGGACAATGCATGATATTAAGTTAGGTTCAAGGTAGTGGAGGAGATGGGGGGATGGGTGAGTCATGTTCCAGACGTGGTGCAAGAAGCGTCTGTGTGTAGGGGCGGGTTTAGGGATTAATATTGAATGTTATCCCTAGCTTGGCTGCAAAACCCGCCCGACCAAATAACAAATGACGAATGACGACTTATGACTATCCCGCGCACGATTTGCCTCGGATTCTTAGCCATGATTACCGTAGGCACATTTCTGTTAATTCTACCGTTCTCTACTCAAGATGGAACATGGACTGATCCAATTACCGCCTTATTTACCGCCACCTCGGCTGTCTGTGTCACGGGTTTAGCTGTCGTCGATACGGGCAGTTATTTTTCCGGTGTCGGTCAGTTTTTTGTCCTTGCCTTATTCCAGCTTGGCGGGTTAGGCTATATGACAACCACGACCTTTATGTTACTCTTAGTGCGTCGGAAGTTTAACTTGCGCCATAAAATAGCCATTCAACAAGCGTTTGATCGTCCCGGCTTAGAAAAAAGTTCGTTTGTTATTCGCTCAATTATTGCCACAGCATTGATTTTTGAATTAACCGGATTTTTCTTGTTGTTACTCGTCTTTGTTCCAGATCAAGGCTGGAATCAAGGCTTGTGGTTAGCTCTTTTTCACAGTGTTAGCGCTTGGAATAATGCCGGATTTAGTTTGTTTTCCGATAGTTTAATGGGCTATCAGTCCTCTATTGGGTTAATTATGATTATTTCAGGACTGATTGTCTTGGGTGGAATTGGTCAACCCGTCATTTTTGAATTGTATCTCTGGTTACGCGATCGCTTTCAGTATAAACACGAAAAACTCACGTTTTCGCTTAACTTCAAAGTGGTAACCAGTACAACACTATTCCTGTTAATCTTAGGCACAATTGCCTTCTTCTTTGTCGAAGTCAATAACGCCAACATTTTAGGAAATTTGAGCTTCCGGGATAAACTCTTAAACGCCTGGTTTCAGTCGGTGACAACTAGAACAGCAGGATTTAACACCATTGATATCGGTAAAATGACAGCAGCGGGTTTATTTATGACGATTGCCTTCATGTTTATCGGTGCAAGTCCCGGCGGAACCGGGGGTGGTATGAAAACGACAACGTTTCGGGTGTTAGCGAATTGTACGAAGGCGATTTTACAAGGAAAAGAGGAAGTTTATCTTTACCAACGTCAGGTTCCGCTCAACCTAATCTTAAAAGCCACGGCGGTTCTGGTTGGTTCTGTCACCACCGTAATTATTTCGACCATTTTAATTGCGATTACCGATCCCCAGGTTCCGTTTATTCAACTCCTCTTTGAAGTGGTATCGGCTTTCGCCACCGTGGGACTTTCAACAGGCATTACCGCCAGTCTCTCGGCGTTGGGAAAACTTATTTTAGTGGCAACCATGTTTATCGGACGGGTGGGAATTATCGCATTTATGGCAACCCTTCTCGGCGATCCGCGTCCTAGCCACATTCGTTATCCGGAAGAAAATCTACTGGTAGGATAATGCTAATCTAATGGGTATAGGGTTATGATTAATAATATTTCATTGAGGAAAGGATAAGGGTGTGAGTTGGTCATCTGTAGGGTTCTGGCGGAAGCTGCATCGCGAAGATAAGCAATTTGCTGTCATTGGTTTAGGGCGGTTTGGACGAGGCGTTTGCTCATCCCTACACCATCTGGGACACGAAGTCTTAGGAACGGATATTAATGAAAAACTGGTTACTCAAGTCTTGACCGACCAAATCGCCGCCCATGCGATTCAACTCGACTCCACCGATCCCAAAGCCTTGAAAGAGGCGGGAATTTTTGAGTTTGATACGGTGATTATTGCGATTGGCAACTATTTACAGGAAAGTATTATTACCACGCTCAATATTAAGGAAGCGGGTGTCCAATATGTGGTGGCTAAAGCGTCTTCAGAAGTTCATGGTAAATTGTTAGAACGGGTTGGTGCGGATCGGGTGGTTTATCCGGAATATGAAGCGGGTTGTGCTTTGGCGCGATCGCTGACTCAGCCTTCTATTTTAGATCGGTTTGAGTTAGACCCGAATCACAGTATTGTCGAGATATCGGTTCCTGAAGAGTTTAATGGCAAAACTGTGATGGAACTGCAACTGCGGAATCGCTATGGCTTAAACTTGTTGGCAGTTGGTCAAGATGATCAGTTTGAGATTAATCCCGCCCCTACAACTCGCCTGTTTAAAGGGTTTGCGATGGTGGTAATTGGTTCCAATCGAGATATTGAGCGTTTGCCTATTTAAGCAGGGAACAGGGAACAGGGAACAGGTACTGTAGGGGCGGGTTTCACTATTATCCTTTCTTCTCTCACCTAAATGGAATGCCAAGAGTTTGTAGTAAGCGCTTTAGCGCTTCTGGCACTAAAGTGCCTACTACGAACCCAGCTTAAGTCAGTGACATTCCACCTAAATGTGACTAAACCCGCCCCGATTCCCCTATCTTTCATCATTAATAATTCATACAACTTGAATTTCATCCAATTGTGCGATCGCGACATCTGCATCCGGGAAATGAATTGATGTTCCCCAGCTAATTCCAATACAACCCGCCGCACCCGCACGACTTGCCATCGCCATGTCTCCGGCTGAATCTCCCACCATCAGCGTTGCACTCGCAGAAACGCCTAAACGTTCACAGGCTTGCAGAAATAACGCTGGATCAGGTTTACTAAGGTCTGTATCAACTCCTTGTTGTAATTGAATATAAGGTTCTAACTGGTGACGTTTCACAAAAGCCTGCACTCCTGCTGTGGAAGCCGCCGACAGAATTCCCAATTTTAAACCCGCTTCAGACAAGGATTTGAGGATATCTAAACTCCCGGCAAATAACGGTGAAGTTCCCGCAGCATCCTTGAGATATCGCTCTGCTTCGACAAAGGCATTACGGGCAATTTCCAGAGATTCTAACCAACCTCGCCCCGTTTCCGCAATATAAGCCGCTGCTGCAATTTCACTTTCCCGACGGCTACCCACCGCCATCAATCCCGTCGGATCAAGGCTATCATCCTGAATCCCAAACGCCATCAGCAAGGGTTCACCCACACCAGGAATTTGAGCATCAATCAAGCGCGATCGCTTATGCGCCAATTCTCGCAAAAAGGCTTGTGAATCTTCTAACGTCCCATCTTTATCAAAAATGATCGCTTCTATATTCGGGAATGTCATCTCCCGACAGCGAATAGTTACCAAGGGTTACACTCCTAGAACACGGCATATCAGCTATCAGAGATTATCTTCCCATGTTGCTGATGATTCGTACAGGAGTGCAGGGGGTACAGGTGTAGGGGCGGGTTTTACCGATAACATTTTGCCACAAACCAATAACGTGACTAAACCCGCCCTTGGGAAAACAGGCGGAGCTGTAGTCAGGGCGGGTTTTGTACAAACGTTACCATCAATAGTGACAAGAAAATCCCTAAACCAGCCCCTACAAACCAGGACTCTTGAGCCAAGCAAAGAGTCTTCCCAAATATTTAATAGAACATGAAACTGTTTAAGCCTGTCGCAGGTGTTTCTTGATTCACTTGGACGGCTGGAGACATTGAGGAGGTTGGCGTTAAAATTGCTGTACCTAATAAGGTAAAAAATCCCACAAATCCTACTAATAATAGTGTAGTGGCTTTGGCGTTCGATGTTCCTTCCTCAACAGACTGATTGACGGTAATTGAGCAGTCTTCTCTAATAATCGTACTCCACTCACTGCCACTTGCTGCCCACAAGCCCAGCAAATTTAAATCACACAAGGAGTCATTGAATGGGGTTGTGTCTTGGGGATAAATTTTCTGTGACATTATGATAGGTTTCCTTTATTAACGCAGTTTGCTAACTAACAAATAGGTAATTTTGCTCATGGCGCTGACAAAATTTTACCTTTTGATCGCTTTTTAGTATAGGCGAACCCTTCTTAAACGAATAACACTTTTAAAAAATTGAAACATTCAAGAGAGTAAAACATATAGAATTTGTTACAAAATCAGAGGTCATGCATTTACAGTAGGGGCGCACAGACGTGCGCCCTTTTAAGTAGTCGGACAAAAGAAAACGGTACTGTATTAAGTTTTACAAATCGCCCTCAAACCTTTACTGTTGCCTGTTGCCTGTTGCCTGTTGCCTTGCTTACTCCCTTCTGCCTGCGGCTGTCTTGTACCCCCCAGCATAAGTAATCACACACATATTTCGATACTGAATATGATAGCCAAAGGCTACACCCGCAACTTGAAAAGCGGAATTAAAAATATTGTTTCGATGCCCGCGATCGCGCACCCCATCATCGATAATTAATTGCATGATCATGTCATCCGCCCGCGCCACACCATAGGTAATATTTTCACCCGCCGTGATCTGCCAACGCCCATACCGATTCAGACGGATAAACGGAGTGCTGCGATCGCGACCAATATGCCCAATATTTCCCGTTTCTCCTTGATCGCGAACATGATCCTTCGCCGCTTGCGACATCCCTAGAGATAGTTTTAACGGCGATAAGGGACGAGTGGATTGGATAAAATCAATCGCCTCATCAACCGCATTGACACCTTCAATGGTGCGTAAAAATACCTGTTGAGAAAGTTTAACCTGGTTCCCCGAAAAGCGCTGTTTCCAGTTGTTTAAAAGCGGAAGATAAGACCTGGGCGTTGTTCGCACTTTATTCATTTCCTCAATCACCCTCAATTCCAATGGCGAGAGAATAATTGTCCGGGCTGAATTCATCATTGATCCTTGGGTGTGGGATATCACATAATTACAATAGACGTATTGGGTTCTGGAAAAACGGCTCACGGAAGCTACCCTATCCCTGCTGTCGCCCAGAACCTTGATATGTACTCGCCCATTACCAATTTCTCAGGACTAACGCTGTGCAAATTCCTCGGCTGCACCCAGACACCATCGCCCAAGTCAAAGAACGAGTAGACATTGTTGATATCGTCTCGGAGCAAGTTGTGCTGCGAAAGCGGGGTAAAGACTATGTGGGCTTGTGTCCCTTCCATGGCGAAAAGACACCCAGTTTTACCGTCAGTCCCAACAAACAAATGTACTACTGCTTCGGCTGCGGTACGGGTGGAACTGCGATTAAATTCCTCATGGAAGCGGGAAAACAGTCCTTCAGCGAGGTGGTTCTGGACTTAGCTCGGCGCTATCAAATCCGAGTGAAAACCCTGGAACCTGAACAACGTCAGGAATTACAGCGTCAGCTATCCTTACAGGAGCAACTGTATGAGATTTTGGCACTCGCCGCCTCATTTTATCAGCACGCACTCCGACAACCCCAAGGACAGCAGGCGCTGGAGTATTTGCAATCTCAGCGACATCTGGGTGAGGAAACCCTACAACAGTTTCAGGTAGGCTATGCACCAGCGACGTGGGAAACGCTGTACCGTTATCTGGTGGAGCAAAAAGGCAAACCCGTACAACTGGTTAAAGATGCGGGATTAATTTTGCCACGCAAATCAGGAGACGGCTATTATGATCGGTTTCGCGATCGCATCATGATTCCGATTCATGATCGTCAAGGGCGAGTGATTGGGTTTGGTGGGAGAGCATTAGGGGATGAACTTCCCAAATATCTTAATTCTCCCGAAACGCCGCTATTTAATAAAGGGAAAACCTTATATGCCTTAGACAAAGCCTACAACGCGATCGCGGATCAGGATCAGGCTGTAGTGGTGGAAGGCTATTTTGATGCGATCGCGCTGCATCGGGTAGGGATTCACAACGTCGTCGCTTCCTTGGGTACAGCCTTAAGTTTGGATCAAATGCGCCTACTGCTGCGTTACACCGAATCCAACCAAATCATCCTCAACTTTGACGCCGACAAAGCCGGAACCATAGCCGCCGAACGCGCGATCGGAGAAATTGCCGACTTAGCCTACAAAGGACAAGTACAACTGCGGATACTCAACCTCCCTGATGGTAAAGACGCCGACGAATTCCTCACCCATACCCCCGATGGTGCAGAACAATACCAACAGCTACTCCAAAACGCGCCCTTATGGTTACATTGGCAGATTGATCAACTCATAATTGGAAAAGATCTCAAGCAAGCCCCCCAATTTAAACAAGTTGCTCAGAAAATCGTCAAATTGCTGTACAAATTAGAGGACGTTAACCAGCAAAGTTATTACATCAACTACTGTGCCGAAAAGCTGAGTCTAGGAGAAAGCCAAATGATTCCTCGACTCGTCCAAGCGTTACAGACGCAACTGAATACATTACGCATCACTCCAATCAAAAAAGATGACAAGTCTAATCTAAAGCAGCAAAACTTACCCATTTCGATTGACTTATCCATTAGTCAAGAACACAGTCTACTCGAAGAAGCGGAAGCCTTACTCTTACGAATTTATCTGCATCGTCCCGAATATCGCCAGACGATCATCGACATCTTAGATGCCAAGGATTTGTTGTTTAGTCTTTCTCCTCACCGATTTTTGTGGCAGCAAATCTTAGACGTGCAATCTGTCGCGCAATCTATCCTATTACAGCACCCTGAAAAGCTAATTTCCCTATTACAAGACCGCAGTATCCAGTTTCCAGAGGAAATGGTTCTGGTGGAACATTTATTCCACTTAAATGAAAAGCGTAGTCAAGATCTTACTCGCACTCCCTTAGCCATTCGTACCGCCGCTGCTTGTTTAGAAGTCGTGACGTGGAACAAACACAAGCGATATTGTATAGAACAATGGCAAAAGCTAAATTTTGCTACTGACCCGAAACTTAAGGAATACTATTCTCAAGGAATTCGGGAAGCCTATAAACGCTTGCAAGAGTTACAGAAAATGCGTCAAACTAATATCTTAGACATCCATCAATTTGCCCCCATATAGTTAGGATCTGCTGAATGAGTTGTGGTTGTGGGTGGAGCTGGGGAAGCTGGGGAAGCTGGGGGAGCTGGGGAAGCTGGGGAAGCCAGGGTCAAAGCGATTTTAATTTTTCTTGATATGTCCTAACTAGAGTGCGTAGTGCTATAGCAATCCTATTTAGGTTGTGGCAATTTTCAAAAATGAAACCCTTGCTATACCTGGCTTTCGAGCTTTTCGCTTGTTGCATCCTATTTAGGATTGCTATATAATGCTAAGCTCTAGTCTTAACAGTTAAAAACAGAATAAAGTATCGCGAGTTTGGCGACCTGTGGTGGGGTTTGTACCTGTAGCCATTTGACACAATTTTTCTTCAGCTTTGGGATCAAGAAAAGCATCGGTAAAATCAGCCCCTTCAATTGTCGCACCATCAAACTGAGCATTGAAAGCATAGGCTCCTTCAAGCACAGCATTTTTCAAATTAGCACCATTCAAACGCGCTTTATCTAACGTTGAGTAGCTGAGGTTTGCTCCCTCAAAATTCGCCAATTTCAGATTTGCCCCAAAAAAACTAACCCCCTGCAACTCCGCATGGCTAAAATTACTTTCTCGCAAATCAGCCTGGTTAAAACTGGCATCAGTCAGCACGCGATCGGAAAAATCTGAATTAACCAAATATTCTTTGTTATAATCCACAGCCAAAGCCGGGGCAGCGTGAAGCATCGCTAGGGTAAAAGGGCTAGCGATAAAAATTAAGAAGCTAGCTATTCCAACTAAAATGAATCTGAACATAATTGGTGAAATCTGTAGATGTTTCTGACCAATTATATAAGGAGGCGGACTTGGAGCCTGTTCTCAAAGGTCGTGAAGGGTTCTACAGATGCTTCGTTTCGTTCCTCCGCTTCGCTCCGGACTCCACTCAGCATGACAGATTCTACCTTAGACTGCAACTTGGTATGACGAATGACGAATGACGAATGACGTAGCTTGCTTCTCGCGATAGCGAGTATGACATAAACAAATGACAAATGCAAAAGGACAACTAGGAGAACAGCTCGTTGCCACCTGGTTACAAGCCCAAGGTTGGACTATTTTACATCACCGATGGCACTGTCGCTGGGGAGAAATCGACCTGATTGCCTATCGGGATGGAGAGGTAAAGGAAAATCCCGTCTCCAATCGGGATATAAACCCCCAATTTCATCTCCCTACCCCCTTGCCAGCCAACGCGGAGTCACCTATCTTAGGCTTTGTCGAGGTGAAAACTCGCAGTCGAGGGAATTGGGATGCCGATGGTCAATTGGCGATTACATCCTCTAAGCAAGCCAAAATTTGGCGAACAGCCGAACTATTTTTAGCAGAAAATCCCGATTTAAGTGATCTTCCTTGTCGGTTTGATGTCGCCCTTGTTCGCTACCACCGTATCTGTAAAAACTCACGCCCTGTTAATACTAGGAATGTATTGCCGACTTCAGCCCCTCAATTTGGTGAACCATTCATTCTTGAAGGATATGAGCTTATTTTACAAGACTATATCGAATCCGCTTTCTTTTGACGGAGGGCAGGTTTTATTGCCGCGAACTTCGAGTTCCCTCCCCTTGTCAAGGGGAGGGTTAGGGAGGGGTAAAATCAAGCGATTGAAGATGTTTGAGCTGAAATTGACACTAATGATTTATAACTCGCCCTGACCGAGTTTTGAGTTAACTCCCTCATCTGGTAATTAAGGAAGAGGTAATTGGTGATTAGGGAGTAGGAAAAATTCCCCCATCCCCATGCATCACGCCGATTTCATCGTTGTCATCGGTTCGGGTAAGGTTAGAATCTCTACCCCATCTGACGTAACTGCTATAGTATGCTCAAACTGAGCCGAAAGCTTACGATCCTTTGTCAGCGCTGTCCATTTATCAGCCAGAATTTCCACTTCCCACGTCCCTTCATTAATCATAGGTTCAATGGTGAACACCATCCCGGAACGCAGACGCTTTCCTTTACCGCGAGTACCATAGTGAGGCACCTGGGGAGCCGTATGAAAGATTCGATTAACTCCGTGTCCGACAAAATCCCGCACCACAGAAAAACCATTAGCTTCCGCGTATTCCTGAATAGCCGCCCCAATATCACCAATGCGGTTTCCGGGTTTCACGGCGGCGATTCCCCGCATCATACATTCGTAGGTGACTTCAACCAGTTTTTTGGCGGTGGGTGAAGGTGTACCGACAAAGAAGGTTCGAGACGTATCCCCATGAAATCCATCCACAATCGGGGTTACATCAATATTGATAATGTCCCCATCTTGCAGAATTTGTTTAGCATTGGGGATACCGTGACAGACGACTTCATTAATACTGGTACAAATTGACTTAGGAAAGTCATGATAACCGAGGGGAGCGCTTTTTGCTCCATGTTCCTGAGTCCAGCGCTCGGCTTCATCATTGAGTTCCAAGGTACTGACTCCTGGCTGAATCATGGGTTCAAGGTGATCCAGGAGCTTGGCGGCTAAACGTCCAGCTTGACGCATTTTCTCGATTTCTCGGCTCGATAGGAGAACGATTCTTTCTGGTGCCATGACTATTTATGCGGTTATTTCCCTAATCAACGAGGGTGTATCTATGTGAGTCTTTCTTAACTTTACTGCGAACTCTTGCCTCTTCCCCACTGCTGTTGAATTTCGTTATTGGTTATAGCGCTACGCGCTCGGCAATAGGCAATAGGCAACACCTCGACTTCGCTCGGTGTGGAATATGCAATAGGTTAATGGGTTATAGAAATTTTGTCTCCCCTGCTCCCCCTGCTTCCCCTGCTTCCCCTGCTCCCCCTGCTTCCCCTGCTCCCCCTGCTCCCCCTGCTTCCCCTGCTCCCCTCCTGCTCCCCTCCTGCCTTCTTCATCAACTCTTTACATGAGAATTCAGAAATTTCCCAATTCTTTAGTGAAGTGTGGCTTAAAATAATAAATAGGTCGTTATACTCATTCAAATCAATCAAAATGACAATCTGGGTAAATATCGGAGAACGCTCAAACTAAGCCAAATTAGCTTTATGAAAAAGTTAATTTTATTCTCAATACTACTATCAGTAATTTCTCGTCATTTACCATTAATCCTGATCTAAAATTACAGTGTTTTTGAAGTCATTTTCTCTGATAGTGTGGGGGAATGCTCGGCTAAGATACATTTAAATTAACTATTGCCTGTTCTCTGTATCCCTTTACTCAAATCTGGGTAGGTCGTTTAAATCCACAGGCGCTTAGTAACATCAACAGTCTACTACTATATCTGTTGAATAAAGATTAAATGCCAATTAATTTCTAAAGTGTAATTTGTCGCTTTGGAGGCAAAATCGAGTAGGTTCAATGTCTGCTCTGGTTAACAGCGTTACAATTTCAACAAAATATTATTCCTTAACTATCTACCCCTAATCATCAGAGATAATAACCCGGTTTTTGTGAGGTGTCATGACAGAGCTAGCCCTAATCCGCAAACCCATTATTCAACCCACTGAAATCCTGAGTCAGTTACAGACAGGACAACTCCTCAGGGTGAATAGTACTCGTGGTAATGCATTAATCATAATGCACCGTCATCATGCAGAACTGGCGGGTTCTGGTGCTGCTGTTGGTGGGATTTTTGATGCGGATTGTACGCGGGTTGTTCCCCTTGGTACGCTTTCGTTAGTGTATCCTGAATCGCGGTACGAACGCCAGAAAGCGTATCAATTACGGCAGCGCTGGATCTTGTTTACCCAACATGCCATGATCACTTATGTGCCACTACACCGTGCCAAAATCTTATTGAGTTTACTCTATAAATATTTCGACGCCCAGCTTATTGATGAACTCTCTGATGACGTGATTGCTCAGTTAGTTGGAGTTTTGCCAAAAACAATTGGTATAGTTCGTCGATCGCGAATGTCACCGACTCAACAGAAACCCCAGACGAGGAAACCCGTAGGGGTTTGACTCAATGAACAGTAATATTAAGGCTGGTGGGCAATGCCCACCCTACGGTATATCAAGGGTTTTGGCGCTACCAAAATGCTTATTTTAGTTGGTAAAGGACAATTGGTTGTTCACTGTCCTCAAATTGCCACTGTCCCATCGGTTGCGGTGGCTGGGGTAAATGGTTCGCGATCGCCTCATAAACGCTATGAGATATACAAATACCGCCAGGAGGGGCTTCTGCGGTAAGATGGTGGGCAATTTTGACGCCGGGTCCACTCACGCCCGTGTAACAAAAAATAACATCTTCCCAGTGAATGCCAATCCGATAACAGAGTTCTGAATTTGAGTCCCGTTGAACGGCGGATTGAAGTGTTAATTGAATCTCTTGGGCAAAGTTAACCGCCTGTAGGGCACTGGGAAACACAATTAACATTCCTTGGTCAATAGATTTGATAATTTTCCCGTCAAATTCTTGAGCAAGCTGGACAAACAATTGCAGGTCTTTATAAAGTTGATTAAACGTCGATTCCGGATGAGCCAGCAGGTTAGCGGTTAAGTTGACGCCCTCAATCACTACCATGCTAGCTTGGCGTGTTTCGGGGGGGAACTTTAAGCTTAGGGGTTTTAGGCGATCGCGAAAATATTGGTGATACAATTGACACCGCAGCCTAACCTTGCCTTGATCTACCTGCACCAGTCCCAGATTCTGCAAGCGACGGGTAAGAATTGGCTCAAATTCTACAGGCGTTGATGAATTGACCACTTGAATCAAAGCATTCATTAGTCCTGAATCCTGGTGGAGATGCCATAAGCATTGGTGCAAATGCTCCCGATAAATGTCTGCTTCTGCGGTAACGGTTGCTAAGAATTGATCAATGGAAATATTTTCTGTTTTAATCGCATTTAAAGTTAGCTGAATCAGAGAAGGATGACCCCCTAAAAACTGATACAATTGCTTGACCTGTTGCGGTTGCCAATTGAATCCATGGCGAATCACTAAATCTTGGACTTGTTCCCCGGTTAATTCAGGTAACTGAATCGATAATTCTGCTGTAAACTCAATGGAATTTACCCCAGACATGGCGTAAATTTCAGTTGAATTCACAATCACGAGGCGCAAGTTTTGCCACATCTGGCTACACCTATCCCCATAGCTAGATTTTTCACCCCAGCTTTGCAGTAACCTAAAAAATTCTTGAGCAATCTCTGGATAGTTCAACAGTAGATCAGCGTTGTCTAAGGCTAAAACCAAAGGATTATCAAGTTTCGGTAAGAGATAAGTTTCAAAATAATACGTACTGTTAGCATTTCCGCCATAGATATCATCCCAATAGGTTGGCACTTGATGCGGTAAATCTAAGCCCCGTGTCACTACCGCACAGAACCATTGCAGGAATCGATTTAAATCACAGACTATCGAAGACTCTGCCAGTTGCAGGTTTAAAAGGATTGTATAAAAGCCTTCCGCCCTAGCCTGCTGCAAGATTCGCGTCATCAGAGAGGTTTTACCCATTTGCTTGGGGGCAACAATTTGGATGGAACTTCCTGGTTTTATAAGAGTTTCGTGACACAGGGATTCAATGGGTAGACGTTCGATATAAAAGGAAGAATTGAGAGGTACTGGACTTTTGAGTGGAACTTGCTCATAATCAGATAATTTGCTGTCTGCTTTGGTATAATCATTAGGATTAAGCGTCAGATCAAAGGCGCTGAAATAGGACATCAACGTTTTGCGATCGACAGGTATGATCCGCCGTCGTACCTTGATCAGGGTGTTTGGACTTAAATGGGTACGTTCGCTTAATTGTTCCAGGGTGTAGGGTTTTCCCCCATTATCTTGAAAGGCTGACTTGCGCTGCGCGGCTTTTAGGCGTTGCCAACCTTGAACGGAAAGAATAACTCCCCGTTGACGTTTGGGAGGCTGATATTTTGGTGACATTTAGGTTAAGAGTCGCTTAAGGGTCAAATTTGTTCAAACTGTTCATTCTAAACTAAAACTGTGAAAAAACGGTGAACGCTTGATCTGAAGTCGCCGACTGTTACGCCGCATCATAGAGTCAGTCGTTAAGTTGTGAACCTAACTTGTGATCTTGCATTGTATTATTTGGGGAGTAAGGGCAAACTGCAAGAAACAAGTTGATAGGGCAAATGCCTTAGTGATTACAATGATGGGCATTATCGGTACTTTAAGCGACGTATCATTACCAGAGATTTTTCAGTTAATTGAAAAGGGCAAAAGAACGGGACTGTTGACAGTTCGTGCTTTGCCGCCAGCTACCGGAACTTACTACTTATGGGTAAAACAAGGTCACATTATCGCGGCGGCGAATCGCCAAGATGGACAAGGTTTAATCTCATTGATTAGCAAATGTAAATTAGTGAGCGATCGCGTGTTATCAAAACTGGTTCAATGGTGTTGTCCAGTCAATCAGCCATTAGGCGTCTGTTTAAAACAACAAGGTGTTTTAACTCGCTTAAACTTAGAACAACTGTTTCAAATTCAACTGTTGCAGCAATTGTCTGTGCTTTTTCAACTGCAAGATGGTTCTTTTCGATTTGATTCCCTGGCGGTAATTCCTACTCAAGAAATGACCGGGTTAAGTATTCCGGCGACAGAAGCCACCTTAATGGGATTGCGCGTTTTAGCCCATTGGGATAATTTGGCGGCTAAATTACCAGATCCAAATCAGAATTTACTCCGTAAAATTGCGGGTTATCCTTCCTATCGACTAGATACATTAGAATGGCAAATTTGGCAGTATAGTAAAGACGCTGTATCCCTTCATACCATTGCCCAAAATCTCAAGTTTCCGGTAGAACAGGTTCAACACATTGCCTTTAGGTTGATTAGCATGGGGTTAGCTGAAGCCATTCCTTAAGCCCCGCTCGTAGTAAGCGCTTTAGCGCTATAAACGCTCGCCTTGATTAAATCTTTGAACCCGTTTTAACGGGTTTTAGCTTTTAGCCAGAACTTGAGTTCAAGGCTTAAGCTAATCTAGGTGATATTCAATTGAATTAAACTACTTTAGCTTTGACGCGGAAATTTATTTTCCGGCTATATTTTATTTTTGATCATCCCAATCCAAATGTTTTATCCCCCATTCATGCATCGCTTCAAGAATCGGTTGAAGACTCTCACCTAATGGTGTTAAAGAATACTCAACCTTTGGCGGAACTTGCAGATAAACCTCCCGATGAACAATACCATCCGCTTCCAGTTCTCGTAACTGTTGAGTTAGCATTTTCTGGGTAATACCATGTAAAGCCCGATGTAACTGACCAAAACGCTTCACCTCTGCAAATAATTCCCGCAGAATTAAGACTTTCCATCGACCGCCAATAACCTCTAATGTACGTTCTACCGGACAATTGGCGCGTTCACTCTCGGCGCGTTTGGTTGCCATAGTATCGTTTTGGTAACTAGCTTACTTTAAAGTGCATACTTCCCATAATAGTGGTATGGGTTTTATAGTTGAACTATCAGGACTTACGCAGCCACACCATATATATTGGTTAAGGTGCGTTACGCTACGCTAACACACGATGGCGGCGTGGCACACCTAATTTGATAGATTAGCTTGGGTTCGTAGTAAGGGCTTTAGCCCTATATTTTGTTGGGATGCTTCCTGTGAATACCTAACCCAGTCCGATGGTTATAGGGATAACAAAGGACAAAGGACGAATGACAAATGATTAAACTTCGCAAATCTCAAGAACGAGGACATGCTAATCATGGTTGGTTAGATACCTATCATACCTTTTCATTTGCTAACTATTACGATGCAAATGCGATGGGATTTCGTACCCTGCGGGTGATTAATCAGGATCGGGTTAATCCGGGTGCAGGATTTGGTACTCACGGACATCGGGACATGGAAATTATTACTTATGTTTTAGATGGAGCGCTAGAACATAAAGATAGTATGGGGAATGGTTCTGTGATTTATCCCGGTGATGTACAACGGATGAGTGCGGGAACAGGGATTCGTCATAGTGAATTTAATCATTCACAAACTGAACCCGTTCACTTATTACAGATTTGGATTTTGCCCGATAAAAATGGACATCATCCTAGCTATGAACAGCATAACTTTGGCATCGCCAAGAATCCCGGACAATTCCATTTAATTGCTTCAGGTGATGGCAGAGAAAACTCCCTGACGATTCATCAAGATGTAAACGTATATGCAGCCGTCTTGACAAAGCGCGATCGCATCACTCATTCTTTCCCACCTCAACGCTATGGCTGGCTACAGGTAGCGCGAGGTACGATTACGGTGAACGGGTTAGCCTTAGAGTCAGGTGATGGTGCAGCTTTGAGTGAGGAAACGGATGTGACAATAGCGGCGACAACCGATACTGAAATTTTACTCTTCGATTTAGCATAATCTGAACTGTTGGAATAGTAAAGCCACTTTATCCAAATCTTTATCCCCCGGCGATCGCTCAACGCCACTGGATAGATCAATCCCATTGGGGTGCAATCGTTTCAACGCTTCGCCAATGTTCTCTGGGGTTAAGCCGCCAGCCAGAAACCACGGCAAAGGGGGATTAAATTCAGCTAGCTTTTCCCAGTCGAGTGTCTTACCCGTACCCCCTAGCATTTGGGGATGATAAGCATCGAGTAACAAGGTATCGACACAACTGACATAGCGATCGGCTACCTGTAAATCTTCCGGCGTTTTCACCCTCAAGGCTTTGATCAATTCAATCTCAGGCAGAAATTGCCGCAATTGGCTGCAAAATTCGGGGGATTCATTTCCATGAAGTTGAATGCCGTTCAATTTGGCTTGGGTAACCGTGGCGCAGATGTCTTCAACGGAAGCGTTGGCAAATACGCCGATAGTATCCATCGATATCGTCAATGAGTCTAGGATCAATCCGATTTGATTGGGGGTGACGTACCGGGGGGAAGCTGCTACACATACGAATCCCAGGGCGGTTGCACCCTTTTGCGCGATCGCTTGTCCTTGTTCTGGTTTGGTAATGCCACAAATTTTAACCCGCATCGATAGCCCCATTCTTGTTTTTTCGTTAAATTGTTAAATATTACAACATTTTATGAATTTTATCCCGATAATTCTTTATTATTTTTTCACTTGTATCTGTTTATCAAGACCAGGAGAATATACAATGCTTAACACAACCTTATTCGCGGCGGTGCAATCGTTTGTACCCTCAACCCCTAGCTGGACTCCCACTGTGGGGCTAGTGATGATTATCTGCAACTTGGTGGTACTGGTTGCAGGGTACTACGCGATTCAAAATCCGGGTGTGGGACCGGATTTACCCCTGCCAAAACCCGCCATTTTCAAGCGTTTCGGTGTGACCGAACTGTTGGCAACGGCTAGCTTGGGACACCTGGTTGGCGCTGGTGTGATCTTGGGACTGAGTAACGCCGGGGCACTCTAAGTCGGGATTTCGAGATCCCTTCTTCCCTTCTGAGATCCCCGACTTCTTGAAGAAGCTGGGGATCTAAAAGCTGATATCGTAGAATACGAATACTGTCAATTACCCCTAGTCCAGGTAAACGTCATAGGAAGCAAAAACCTTGATACAGTCAAATTGGCGAATTGGCTCATTATTCGGAATACCTTTCTTTATTGACCCGTCGTGGTTTTTTATCTTAGCCTTGGTGACCTTACTCAAGGCGGGGAATTTCGATCCGAGTTTTCAGTCAATTTCCGCCTGGAGTCTGGGGTTGGTGATGGCGCTATTATTGTTTGCTTCGGTGTTATTGCATGAACTAGGGCATAGTTTAGTGGCGCGATCGCAGGGAATTAAAGTCAATTCGATTACTCTGTTTATCTTTGGCGGCGTGGCGTCGATTGACCGTGAATCTCAGACTCCCGGTGATGCGTTCCAAGTCGCGATCGCAGGTCCTGGGGTTAGCCTCTGCCTGTTTGGTCTATTCTATGGGTTAACTCAGGTACTGCCTACGGACAATCTGGGATATGTGGTGGCGGCGGATCTGGCACGGATTAATCTTGTATTAACCCTGTTTAATTTAATCCCTGGATTACCCCTCGATGGTGGACAAGTTCTCAAAGCGGCAATCTGGAAGCTGACGGGGAATCGCTTGCAAGGGGTACGTTGGGCAGCACAGGGGGGTAAAGTGATTGGCTCTTTAGCGATCGCGGTATCCGTAGGACTGACTTTGTTAACTGGAGTATGGACAATCCTGTGGTTGGCGTTGATCGGCTCTTTTGTGTATCGCAATGCCAATGCTTATGATCGCCTGACCATCTTACAAGAAGCCTTACTTCAGCTTCAAGCTTCCGACGCCATGACCCGCGATTTTCGTGTCCTGGATGCCACCATGAGCTTACGGTCTTTTGCGGATGAGTACATTCTGGCAGATATTCAGACGAATAAGCCGTATTATGCCGCGTCGGAGGGACGTTATCGCGGTTTAGTTAAGATTCAAGATTTACAAACAATCGAACGCAGTCGCTGGGAAATGGAGTCCCTGGAGAGTCTGGTTCACCCGTTATCGGAAATTGCCACAGTTGAGGAGAAAACTCCGTTAATAGACGTAATTAATACTCTGGAAACTTGTCAGCTAAAGCATCTAACCGTACTTTCTCCCGCAGGCGCGATCGCGGGGGTTATTGACCGAGGCGATATTGTCCAGGCGGTAGCAGGGCGTCTCAATTTACCGATTTCCCAGGAGCAAATCCAGCAGATTAAGGCAGAGGGGAGTTATCCATCCTGGTTAAAGTTGTCTGCGATCGCTAAAGCTACAACGTCCTAGTGCATCGCCCTTGGAAATACTTGAGCAGCTTCGGAAGCTGGGGGAGCTGGGGGAGCTGGGGGAGCTGGGGGAGATATTAGCTGTTCAGTTATTTCTGCCTTCTTGCACTAGAAGACAGAGGACATCTTATCTTTTCCCGTTCCATCGTTTTACCTCGTGGGACTCCGACCTCAACGAAGTAGGTCGGAGGGGGATAGAGGTCAAACCACGCCCTTCGACTTCGCTCAGGGCAAGGTTTGACAACCCAACTGTTGATACCAGTCCGGTATTTCGTTGCAACAATTGGACTTTTTTGGTGGTAAACCTCCCTATTCGTTTCCATTTAGCGTCACTGACCGAGACTTGAGTTTTAGTGTCACCGGAAACGTAACCGTAGTAAGTGATACCCGCCTTTTCAGCTTTGACATAATCGCCCTTCCTCAACCCGTGACGGGTGAGGGTGCCACCATAATGCCGCCGTTTCCCTCCCTTGCCGGGAATCATTAAATGTAGCTGACGGCGGCAAATTGGAGAGCGACTAATCACTGCAAACTGACATGGTGTTACCGTAATAGACCCTAGGAAGGTACCACTTCTGCCTTTAATCTGGCGATACCGTATAAACCGGGAGGCGGCTAGGCAGATGCCGTCAACGGCATGGGCGGCGGGTGATTCCTCAGCTTTATTCTTAGACTTGGGTAAGCCTAGATACTTTCTTAGGTTTGAGGTGTGCCATCCCTCTTGGGTGTGGACGGTATAGCCTGCTTGTTCTAACTGCTCAATTTGCCAATACTGCCCGACCATTGCCGGACTAAAACCCTTGTCACCTCTAGCTTTAATCACCTCCACGAGGACATGAGTAAACGGGTAAATCTTTGATAACTCCTGGATCACCCGTAGTGCTAACTGCTTATTCGCCCGAATGCTGGGAGGTATTTTATGACCTTTGCGGTTATCGAATCGGCACTCGCGGTGGTTGCGTTGGTCATAAGGAACCTTCCGGTTAATCCGTCGCCCTCGCCGTCCTCGTCGCATCATCGCCCGCCCTTGCATCCGCTTGGTTACGGTTTTAAATGGTAGGTTCAGATGGGCAAGGAATAGGGTGACACTTTTTGACTGGACAGCCATCCCAGTAAACAGCTTTCCCGGGTCAATTCCGGCTGCAATATCTTGGGTCTGTTCACCTGACGGTTCCTTGACTAACTGGACTTGAAAGACACCTAAGTCATTGCGTATAACCTTGACCTTGCCTGACTTTAACCACCGTCGAACACGGCTAGCTTTAGCTGGCATTAATGGTTTCCCTTTTGGTGATAAAACTGGAACACGAATCATGGATATAAGCCTCTCGTGTGAGTTATCAGTCCCCTCGACCACCACCAACAAAATGTCCTTTCTTCAAGCGCCTATAACAAGTAGGCTTACAGTTGATCCGAACTGGGGAAGCATTCGGAAGTGTGTATCAGTTGATGGCTAGTGGTCTATTCAACTCTTGCGTCACCAGACTTGTCTCTGGCAATCCCCACGCTCCACGTTAGTAGCGTGGGGTTGCTGAAGTCTACTGTTTACTGGAGCAGGGAATTAAAAAGTGCTAATGAAGCCCGTTTTGCTGTGAGTAAAATAGACCCGACAATGAGCAGTTTTATCGCGAGTGGCGCTAAAATCAGATTCAACACCAGACAAAGTAACGCGATGATAGTTGCCCCTACTTGCACTAATTCCTCTGCGACATGGGTATGAATGTAAACCGCGACAAGAGCGATCGCCAGAATCAGCAGGGACGGTATATTCATCGAACAGCGCCTCAATACAGCTTGTGATGGTTATTTTGATTATCGACTACATCCCCCAGTCAAGACTTCCGTAAAACTTCTTAATATAACTACGCCGATTGGCTGAGTGGTTAGATTAGTGGTTAATTACCCCCAGTTAACAGTCATTTAGAGACGTGCCATGGAACGTCTGTACTGTAGGGGCGGGTTTAGCCACTAAATTCAGATATCCACCAATAAATGAACAACAAAACCCGCCCTTCTGTGGATAATGCAACTGGGTCAGTCTTTCAACCCGTTTTAACGGGTTTAAGCTTTTAGCCAGAACTTTAGTTCTAGGCTCAAATCTTCGTCAACCCAACCTACAATCTATTTCACTGTCATGCCATAACATACTGGACTGACACAGCTAAAATTGTGGATTAGATTAGACCATTGAATCGGGCGCAAGTCTTTGCGCCCCTACGGTTTCGGCTCTCCCATTCTAATTCATCAAATAAGGTGTGCCACGCCAATACAATGGGTTATAACTTATAATTCATCGCCTCTTGCTTGACTCGTTGATACTCAGATTCAATTTGGGCAACGAGTTCACATAAACCTGTTGTAACTTGAGACTTGCTTAAATTTTCTAAGTCTTGACAAAGCTGGGAGAATTTAATCGCCCCTAATGCCGCACTCGATGATTTTAAGGTATGAGCCGTGTGTTGCAAAGTGGGTAAATTATTCTCTTGCAGGGCTATTTTAAGCGTTTCCAACATGGCGGGGGTATCTTCTAAATAAATATCAATTAATTGATGCAGCATTTCAGTCGCACTCTCGCCCATCATGTCGTGAAAGGTTTGTAAGACTTGGGGGTCAAGGGCTGACTCGGTTTGGGGTGCGGATTCTGGGGGTTCCTCAGTTGGCTGACTTTGCGACAGAACCCGAACTAATTCATTGACGCGAATTGGTTTGCTGATATAGTCATCCATTCCTACCTCCAAACATTTTTCGCGATCGCCTTGCATAGCGTTGGCTGTCATGGCAATAATTCGCGGGCGGTTTGCGGGTAACCATTGCTGGCAAATATGGCGGGTGGCGTCTAAACCATCCATTTCTGGCATTTGTACATCCATGAATACGACATCATAAGGCTGACGGCGCAGGGCTTCAATTACTTCCAATCCATTCCCGGCGACATCGGCGCGATATCCCATGCGCTGCAATAACTGCAAGGCTAATTGTTGATTGACTTTGTTGTCTTCCGCCACTAAGATTCGCAGGGGTATCCGTTGCGCCAAAGTGGGATCAAGAGAGGGTGAACCTACAGGCGATCGCTTGATTTTTGTTGGTTGTCCACTCAGGATTTGCGTTAACAGGTTGTAGAGTTGCGACTGCTTAATCGGCTTACTTAAAAAGGCAGCAAAATTCGCTTCCACGACTCCAGAGGCAATCTCAGGTTTACCCATGGACGATAAGATTAATAAGGGGAATTCTTTATCCTTAAACTGGTGACGGATTTGTTCCCCCAAGGTAATCCCATCCATTCCTGGCATCTGCATATCCAGAATGGCAATATCATATTGTTCACCTTGAGACAGCCATGCTAACGCCTCTTGACCCGATTCCGTGGCTTGTGATTCCATCCCCCAAGACTGGGCTTGTCGGATTAGAATTTGGCAGTTTGTCGTATTATCATCGACAATTAATAGCCGTTTTCCGGCTAGGTAAGTGGCACAGATGGGTTGTTCGACTACGGCTGAATCGGGGATTGATTCAGATAGAATTGTGAAGTAAAAGGTTGAACCTCCCGAACTCTCTTCTCCGCTATCAGTGGCTATCCATCCCGCAGGCGGATTTCCGGCGACTGATCCGCCACTTTCTACCCACATTTGACCTCCCATCATTTCGCACAGGCGTTTACAAATGGCTAATCCTAATCCTGTTCCCCCATATTGGCGAGAGGTGGACGAATCAACCTGGCTAAAGGATTTAAACAGGCGATGAATCCGATCAACGGGAATACCAATTCCTGTATCTTTTACGGCAAATTGTAACTGATAGCGATCTCCCCTATCTTCCTCATCTGCCAAAATCTGGGCGGTTACGGAAACCAAAACCTCCCCAGTTGGCGTAAATTTAACCGCATTACTAATTAAATTCACTAAAATTTGACGCAACCGCGTCACATCTCCGGCAATCCAGTTGGGGGTTTGGGAGTCAATTAAATAGGCTAATTCTAGATTTTTCTCGGCGGCTTTGGTGGTGAGGAGATCCAGCGCTTCTTCAATGCAGGTGCGGAGTTCAAAGGGTTGTTCCTCTAACTCCATTTTCCCCGATTCAATTTTTGAGAAATCCAGAATATCGTTAATAATCGTCAGTAGGGCATCCCCACTATTGCGAATCGTTTCGGCAAAATAGCGTTGATCTGAGGTCAATTCAGTATCCAGCAGTAACCCCGTCATCCCAATCACGGCATTCATCGGTGTGCGAATTTCATGACTCATCGTTGCCAAGAATTCACTTTTGGCTTGGGTGGCGGCTTCGGCGGTTTGTCGGGCTTTTTCTAAGGCTACATTTTGTTCGGTTAACTGTTGACGTTGGCGAGTTTCCTGTTCCCACAAATGCGCCTGGGCGATCGCAATCCCCACTTGATCAGCAACGGCTTCGAGTAACTCAATTTCATGACTTGACCAATGGCGATAGGAATCACACTGATGCAAGCCAATAATCCCATTCGGTTCCCCTTGATAGGAGGTGCGAATTGCCAGCATCGATTTTAATCCAATCTGACAACACATTTGGGTACAGCATAACAACAATGGATCGGCATAGACATCTGGTGAGGAGATTGCCTTGTCTTGTTTTAATAACTGTTGAACATGAGAATTTCCCCGAATGGGAACTTCTAACTGGAGAATGGATTCATATCCTGTTTCTAAATATTCTGCCACAAAGGGAATGGCTGGTGTCGGTTCCGTCAGGTAAGTATGAATCACACAGCGATTGACGCCAAAAGCCCGACCAATTTGGGTAGCGGTGGTTTGAAAGATTTCTTTGGTGTTTAAACTGCGGCGAATTTCTTGGGTGATTTGCTTCAGCAGAACCGTTCGCATTAATTGTTGCTGAAGCGCAATCTCGGCTTGCTTGCGATCGCTAATATCAATGGATACTCCTAAGACGGCGGGAACATCGGAGTCAGCGACAAAGAAGGGAATTTTTGTTGTTTGCAGAATTCGAGTCTCGCCTTGGGCATTGGTAATCGTTTCTTCGGGAATATAAAGAGTTTCTCCACTGGTAATAACGTGCAAGTCTGCTTCTCGATATTGATGGGCATCGTCTACTGATGGGGCAACCTCTGTTTCAGGTTGATCCAGTAAGGCTTCAACGGTAGTTCCGTAAGTATCAGCGACGGCTTGATTGACTAAAATAAACTGACCTTCTTTATTTTTAGCAAAGATGAAATGGGGAACTAAATCAATCACCTGGCGAAGCTTTTGTTCGCTGGCTTTGAGTTGTGCATCTGCCCATTTGTAGTGAGTAATATCCCGGAGTGTGCCAGAGGTTCCGGTGATTGTATTATCGGGGGCAAAGGTTAATTGGGCATGAACTTCAATCCAGCGATATCCGCCATCTTTGGTCAGATATCTGACTTCATGCTGGCAATAGTCTTTTTTTCGTTCCAGTAAGGGTTGAAATAACTCTACGTTGCGTTGGCGATCATCGGGATGAATATACTCTAAGAAATTTGTGCCAATGCTTTCGCCTAAGGTAAAGCCAGTAATCTCTGTCCACGCGGGATTTAAGAATGTCCATACCCCCGTTGCATCGGTTTGGAAAATGACTTCTTTAACGCTTTCAATCACTGAACGATAATTTTCTTCACTCTCCCGCAGTCGTTCTTCGACTTGCTTGCGATCGGTAATATCAATACAGGAACCAGTATATCCGGCAAAGTGACCAGTGGATGTAAACCGAGGCACGCCTGTATCTAAAATCCAGCGATAGTTGCCATCATGTCGGCGTAAACGGTATTCCATGCGAAACCGTTTTTGGGCTTTAAATGCGTTGGAATAGGTTTCGATACAATAGTGATAATCATCAGGATGAACTCCGTCTGTCCAGCCATCACCTATTTCTTTGTCTAAGGTGCGTCCGGTAAATTCTAACCAGGTTTTATTGAAAAAGTAACAGCGACTATCGGTTCCGGCTAACCAGATTAAGACGGGGGCGGTGTCGGCTAGCAGGCGAAAGCGTTCTTCACTTTCTCGCAGTCGTTCTTCAGCGAGTTTACTTTCGGTAATGTCTTCAATTGAGCCTTCATAATAGAGAATATTTTCCGATAGGTCGATGACGGCACGGGTATTTTTGCGAATCCAAATTTTCTGTCCATCTTGGCGATAAACCTGGATTTCAAATTTAGATACGGCTTTTTTTTGTTGGATTAATTTGGTTAAACGTCTATGGTCATCCGGATTAACATAAAGTTGTTGTTCAATATTTTTTATAGAGTTTAAAAAATGGCTGGGTGAAGCATAGCCAAGTATCTGGGCAAAGGCTGGGTTAACACTGATATAGATACCATCAGGGGTACGTTGAAATATGCCCTCAACCGCATTTTCAAAGATACTACGATAATTAGCTTGACTCAGGCTTAATTGTTCATTAGCTGTCTGGAGTGCAGCGGTTCGTTCTTCAACCAGTTCTTCTAAATGGTTACGATAGTCGGCTAATTCTTCTTCGGTGCGTTGGCGTTCTTTAATTTCCGCAATCGCCCGATCTCTCATGGTGCGATAGTTATGAACTTGTTGAGTGAGTTCAGTAACATCTTGAATCGATAATAAAGCATAATACTCGCCATCTTTTTCACTAGGAACGGCGGTAACGGTGGTATGTTGAATCCGTAATGATCCGTCGGCTAAAGGTGCAGGAATCAGGTGGACATGAAGTTGGGAGGAAAAGACAGTGGGTGGTCCTCCAGTGAAAATTTGTTGGAGACGGGTGGTATATTTGGGATGATTCAGGTGGGGAAAATGATCGGTAATTTTTTGACCGAGGATTTGCTGTTTGGAGAGATGCGTCCAGTTTTCCAAGCAGCGATTCCAATATAAAACCACTAAATCCGATCGCAGGACACAGTTGCCTATAGGGACTTGATCCAGGACATGAAATTGGTGCGCCGCTGTTTGGATTTCAGTCGCGATCGCGGTTTTATTTTCAGGGTGATTTACGTGAGATGATAACACCATGTTTATTAGAAAATGCAATAGAGTAGGCAATTAATTAACCAATTGTAGGGGCGGGTTTAGGGACTAAATTCACCTGTTTACCGATAACTGAACAGCAAAACCCGCCCTTCCTAATTCATTATTTTATAAATAAATTATTCAATCTATACCGATAAAGCCAATGTAACCGTAAACATGGTTCCTTCTCCCACTTGACTGTTTACCGTAATTTCACCCCCTTGTAAATCAACCGCCCGTTTAACAATCGCTAACCCCAATCCCGTTCCCGAAATATTCCCCACATTTTGCGCCCGATGAAACGCCTCAAAGAGTTTTTCTTGATCGGCTAAAGGAATCCCAATACCTTGGTCTTTAATTTGAAAGATGGCGGATGAATCCTGACAGACGAGGTTCAAGGTAACGATTCCACAATTGGGAGAATACTTAATCGCATTCGAGATTAAATTCGTCAGAATATGCCGCAACAGCTTCTCATCCATGCAGACATTAAGGTTTGGGCATTGATGGGTAAAGACCAGAGAATGATGCTGTCCTAAACTCAACTGTAACTCCTCAATCAAGCCGTGGCAAAATTCAACTAAATCCAGAGAGACAGGCTGCAACTGAAGTTTTCCGGCTTCGGCTTTGCCAATCAGAGTGACATCTTCTAAAACTTGGACTAAATGTTTAACCGTTCCTTGAATACGATGGATATGGGTGAGTTTTTTATCCGGTGTCCATTTATGACCATAATGTTCCAGTAATTCCGCCGAACTTAAAATAGTAGTTAGGGGTGTGCGAAACTCATGAGAGGTCATAGTAACAAAACGGGATTTGAGTTCACTGAGTTCTTTTTCTTTAGCTAAAGCTTTGCGAACCTCTTCTTCCGCTTGCTTGCGATCGGTAATATCAATTCCCACAGAAACCGCTGCCCGTCCTTGTTGGTATTTCTGAGCAACAATTAAGTAACTCCGGGTGGTATCATTGACGTAAGCCTCAATCACTTGACTAGCCGCTGGTTCGGGACTGGCGATAAATTGTCGCATAAAGTCAGCAAAGCCGGGACTCGCTTTCATAAAGCCAACATCTTGACCAATAAAATGATTGGGAGTCAAGTTAAAGGTATCAGCAAGATGGCGATTAACCCCCAGATATCGCAAATCCGAATTCACCCAAGAGACGAAACCAGGAACCGCATCAAAAACCGCTTGTAATTGTTCTTCTTGAGACCGTAAAGCGGCTTCGGCGCGTTGTCGTTCTTGGACTTCTGCTAAAGCGCGATCGCGCATTTTTCGATAGTCTTGAACTTGTTGACTAAGTTCAGTAACATCTTGAATGGATAAAAGGGCGTAGTAGTCTTTTTCGGTTAAGCCGGGTATAGCGGTGACAGTGGTACGCTGAATTCGCCGTTGTCCATCGGGTAAATAGGCGGGAATAAAATGAGGATGAAGTTGGGCGGAAAAAATGGTCGGAGGTCCCCCGGAAAAGATGGACTTCAGCCGCTTTTCGTACCGGGGATGGTTTAAATCAGCGAAATAGTCACTAATTTTGTGACCTAAAACTTGACCTCTCGATAGGTGTGTCCAATCCTCCAAACAACGATTCCAGAATAAGACAATGAAATCGGATCGGAGAATACAGACACCCAAAGGCATTTGGTCAAGAACACCAAATTTTTCAGCGGCAATTTCTATCTCATGCATGGACGGATTAAGGGGTCATTGGTCATTGGTCTTATGTCATTGGTCATTCGTTATTGGTCAAAACCATGAATCAGATTACACAGTAGTTAGCATCGCGATCGCGTCCAGCAACACGTCGAAAGAACCGACTTCAAAGACGAGGATAATATCACCGCGAATCTGAAGTTGTTCGATAAAAAATTGGGTTTGGGCTAACAGGATAGTATTCTCCTGCTGATTGTCGCCGACGTTGATTAAGTTTTCGACAGTATCCTCGATGTAGCTGGGAATGGCATAGTCGAGGCGTTGATTGAGGACGTTACTAATTGACCCAATTACACTGTTGATTAAGATATTGCCAATCTCACTTAACGTACCAATGCGAACAGCGTCTAAATCCGGTGTTCCTAATTCTTCACCCGTGAGAACAGCGGCGAGAATCGAAGCACTATCGGTGGGAAAAACTAACTCCGCTAAACCCGAAAAAGATCCAGAGAAGTCTTGGCGAACTGCTGCAACTTGTTCCCCACCGAGGCGAGTTTCCATTTCAGATTGAAAATCCAGAGGCGACCCAATTTTAATATAGGGAACTTGGAGGCGAATCGGGGCTTCCAGCATTTCATTCAGGACGCTAGCCGCCCGACCGACACCAATATTAACGATTTCTTGGATCGCGTCAATTTGATCGGGAGTTAAGTTCATACAGTCTCCTGGGGACAAGCTAAGATTTCACCCATAACACGACGTAATTCGGCTTCTTTGGGGGGTTTATTAATAAAGCCTGATCCGCCTAACTCACGACAACGCTGGCGCACATTTTCCTGAATATCGGCGGTGATCACAATGACGGGGGTATTAATTTGGCGATCGCGCAAGGCGGCGAGGAGTTGAAAGCCATCCATAACGGGCATGAGCATATCGGTTAAGATACAGTCGGGTTGATGTGCGATCGCCTTATCCAGTCCTTCTTGTCCATTAGTGGCTTCTAGGGTTTCATGTCCATCCGCGACAAGGGTTTTCCGGATCATCCGTCGGGTAAACGCGGCGTCATCAACGATTAGAATTAGTGCCATAGTTTCCTCGATTTTGGTTACAGTTTTTTGCGGTTAAACAGTTGGTTGAATGAAGTTAGCAAGTCGGTTGGGTTGAGGTATGAAACCCAACTCTCAACGAATCTGTACAGTTGATCAGGGCGGGTTTAGTAACATAAGGATGAAAAAACACGATAATAGTGAAACCCGCCCCTACTCATCAAAACCGTTTCATCCTTGTCTTTTATTGTCTAGCGAATGTCCGAGAATGTCATTCGGTGAAATCACGGATCTTTCTCATCCAGCCTTCTCAAGTTGGGTGGGATCACCGATAGCAGCGTTCCCTGCGCCAAGATAGACTCGGTTTAGTGGCGAAACTCAGTGAAATTGAATCCCACTGACTTCCGCCGTATTTTTCTTGAAATAATTCCTGTCAGCTTTAACCATTAACGTCCCAGACTACATGCAAGCCATTACTTAACTATCATGGATGAAGACATCAAAGCCTTTTTGGTAGAAAGCTACGAGAATATTAGTCAGATTGAGACGGATCTAGTCACATTAGAGAAAAATCCCACCAATAAAGATTTACTCGAAGGAATTTATCGTTCCTTACATACAATTAAAGGAAACTGCGGCTTCATGGCGTTTCCCACTCTAGAAGCCCTTACCCACAGTGGTGAAAATTTGCTTAGTTGTCTACGAGATGGACAATTGCAGCTAAATGCGGAGATTACCAGCAGCTTACTGGAACTCCTAGACGCCATGCAGCAAATCTGCGCCCAGATAGACGCGATCGGACAAGAAGGCGAGGTTGACTATTCTGGCTTAATTCAGACCTTAAATCAACTGCAATCTAGAGATAGGGGAGATGAGGGCGGGTTTTGTACAAACGTTACCATTAATAGCCAAAAGGAAATCCCTAAACCCGCCCCTACAAATCCTGAAGGGTCAAAACTTCCCTGCGATCGCGAGGAGTTGATGTCGGCGTTGACAACCCCAAATACAGTACAGTCAATCCGAGTCGATATCAATCTTTTGGATAAGTTGATGAATTTGGTGGGGGAATTGGTATTAGTTCGCAATCAGATTCAACAATTCTCCACGCTGCAAGATGAAACCGCTTTTGTTACTACCTCCCAGCAATTAAACCGACTGACAACAGAGTTGCAAGAAGGGGTCATGAAAACCAGAATGCAGCCGATTAGTACAATTACGCGCAAGTTTCCTAGGGTAGTTCGGGATGTTGCGATCGCGACAGAAAAACAAGTGCAATTGGAGATAGAGGGAGAAGATACGGAACTGGATAAAACGATTATTGAAGCGATTAAAGATCCCTTAACGCATTTACTCCGTAATTGTGTGGATCATGGAATTGAATCCCCAGATATACGTCAAACTCAGGGAAAATCCGCCACCGGGCGATTACGTCTGCAAGCCTTCCATGAAAGTGGTTATGTAACGATTGAAATTTCGGATGATGGGGCGGGAATTGATTCAGAACGCTTGAAACAAAAAGCGTTAAGCTTAGGCTTAATTACGCCGAATCAAGCCAATCGCTTAAGTGATACTGATGCCCTTAATTTAATCTTTATTCCCGGTTTTTCTACCGCTAATTTTGTAACGCGCTTATCGGGGCGGGGAGTGGGAATGGATGTAGTAAAAACCGATGTAGAAAAGGTTGGCGGTACGGTAGACGTTCACACTCAACTTGGCTTAGGAACGACATTTAAACTAAAAATTCCCTTAACCTTGGCAATTATTCCCGCCTTAATTGTCACCAGTGGCGGCGATCGCTACGCCATTCCTCAAACCAGTCTTTTAGAATTAGTTCGCTTGCAGGGAGAACAAGCGGATCACGGGATCGAATATGTCCACAAAGCCCCTGTGTATCGGTTGCGGGGTAAATTATTACCCCTGGTGTATTTGAATCGGGAACTGGAATTAGTGGAATGGGAACCGGAACCCGCCCATCCGCAATCGGAAATCATGCTGAACATTGTGGTTCTGCAAGTCGATAATTTTACCTTTGGCTTAGTGGTTGATGCAATTAATGATACTCAAGAAATTGTCGTTAAACCCTTAGGTAAACTACTCAAAGAAACCCCTTGTTTTGCCGGAGCCACAATTTTAGGGGATGGAAAAGTGGCATTAATTTTAGATATATTTAGTTTAGCATCACGGGCGGGGGTACTTTCAGATGAACAAACAAACGCTTTAATTCAGCAAGAAATGTCCTCTCAATCCACTATCGAAACCGTGCAAATGTTACTGTTATTTGAAGCCTTAGATAACAGCCGCATGGCAATTCCCTTGTCACGGGTAGTGCGTTTAGAAGAATTTCCCAGAACCGCGATCGAACAAGTGGGCGATCGCCAAGTGATTCAGTATCGCGACCAAATTCTCTACCTAGTTAATTTTGCCAATGTATCTTTTGTTAGTAGTCAGCGCTTTAGCGCTGCTAACCAAAAAACAGCCGTATTAGACGCTGATCTGCTGCAAGTTGTCGTCGTTGCTTGTCAAAGTGGACGCCAAATTGGATTAGTGGTGCAACGCATGGTGGATATCGTCATGGAAGACCTTTGTATCACAGGTGAAGCCACTCGTCCAGGGGTGCAGGCGATCGCAGTTATTCAGGGTCAAGTGACCGAACTTTTAGACATCGAAGCAATTTAATGTCATTCGTCATTCGTCATTATAAATACTTCCCTCATCATGGCTCAATTCCATCAATTTTGTACCTTTTTTCTCGACCATTTCTTCTTAGGGCTAGAAGTGGAAAACGTGCAAGAAGTTATTCGCTATCAGTCGATTACCCGCGTTCCCTTAGCACCGCCAGCCGTGCGGGGATTAATTAACCTACGGAGTCAGATTGTTCCGGCTGTGGATTTACGTCAATTTCTGGAGTTAGATCAGAATGTCACTAAGATACCCGTTGAAACAGAACTGGATGAAGATAGCGAACACCTCCCTCTCAATGTGGTTGTGCGAACGGCTGATGAGGTGATTAGTTTGCTTGTTGATGATGTGGGAGAAGTGTTAGAAATTTCCGATAATTGCTTTGAAAAATCCCCAGAAACTTTAACGGGAAACGCACGGCAATTAATTCGTGGCGCGTATAAACTTACCGATCAACTTCTGCTGATTCTCGATACCGACAAAGTTGTTGAACTCACCATTTTTAAACCAACTCTTCGGAATTAAATAATGTATACGTCAGCAAGTCAAGGGCTAAAGAATACAGAAACGTCAAACTCATTCCTTAAAGAATGACAAAGGACAAAGGACAAAGGACAAAGAACAAAGAACAAAAAATAATGAACCTCGACCATCTCAAAGGAATTCACAAATTAGGAGAAGCCATGAACCTCGATAAACTCAGCAAACCCGGACGCTTAGTCTTTTTCCAAAATCAAGAGACCAATGGAAGCAATGAACATCATCATAGTGAAACCATGGTATCTGAACCTAAACACACGCCGACAGCTTCGCAGCCAAGCCATGAAATAGAGGGAATTCTCTTATCCCCAGAAAACTTTAATGAACTCCTCCAAGCCCTAAAAAGTGCCAGAGATGGTAACTTTAATGCCCGACTCACTGAGGAAAACGGCTGGGGCGAAATTGCTCAAGTTTTCAATGAATGGATGGGTGTTAACCAAACCGTTATCCATGAAATTGTCCGAGTTAGTAAACAGGTTGTTCAAGACGGTAAACTCACCGAACGACTGGGACGCCAACAGCAAACAACCGTATTAAAGGATTGGGAAAATTATGCCGGGCGCTGGTTATATGGGGCTGAACCTGTATCTCCACCCCCCTATTTAAAAGGAGGATGGGCAACAACAACCACCGCGATTAATACCCTGATCCACACCCTCGCCCAACCCACCCTCGCCGCCCAGGATGTACTGAAAGCGATCGCGGCTGGTGATTTGTCCTGTAAAATGCCTCTAGAGATTAACAATCAGCCGTTAAAGGGTGATCTTTTAAGCCTGAGTACCACGATTAATACACTGCGGGATAATATCGAGGCATATACCAATGAGAAAAACCGCGTCGCCCGTTTAATTAGTGTCGAAGGAAACCTGAGTAGTCGCGCTGTTGTGGAAACGGCTACCGGAATCTGGAAAGACTTAACCGAAAACATTAACCAGATGGCGGCAAATCTCAAGGAAGAAGTTGAAAATATTACCCAATTAACCTCAGCCATTGCTCAAGGTGATCTCTCCAAAAACGTTACTGCAAAAACCACAGGCGACTTCAAACAACTGACCGATAATGTCAATCGAATGGCAAGCAATTTAACCAAATCCGTCGGTAAAATTGCCTCAGTCGCCACGGCTGTTGCTCAAGCTTCGGAAGACATGAACCTGGTGAGTCAACAACTCAATGAAAACGCCGTACATACCTCCGGACAAGCCCAAACTGCGTCAGCTTATGCCGAAGAAGTCAACCGCAATGCTCAAGTGGTGGCGACAGGGGTAGAAGAAATGAGCGCCAGTATTAAAGAAATTGCCAAAAGTGCGGCGGATGCGGCGCGAGTCGCGACAACGGCGGTTAATATGACTGAAAGCACTAACCAAACGATTACCAAATTGGGTCAAAGTAGCGCAGAAATTGGTAATGTGATTAAGGTAATTACCTCCATTGCCCAACAAACGAACCTCCTCGCACTTAATGCGACAATTGAAGCCGCCCGCGCCGGGGAAGCGGGGAAAGGATTTGCTGTTGTTGCCAATGAAGTGAAGGAACTGGCGAAACAAACCGCCAAAGCGACAGAAGACATTAGCCAAAAAATCGAAGCGATTCAAGGTGACACCAAAAGTTCGGTGGAAGCGATTAGTCAAATTACCACGATTATTAATCAAATCAACGACTTCCAAAACACAATCGCCAGTGCGGTAGAAGAACAAACTGCGACGACGAATGAAATGGCTCGCAACGTCGCCGAAGCCGCCCAAAGTACCTCACAAATTCCCCAAAATATCAATAGTGTTGCGGACGCGGCTCAAAAAACTACCTCCCTCGCCAGCAATACGTTGAAATCGGCGGCGGAACTTGCCGAACTCGCGTCGGAATTACAAGCCTTGGTGAATCAGTTCAAGTATTAATTAGTGAAGGGAATGTTTTGATTGTGTAGGGGCGGGTTTTACAACTATCGTTTCTTACCTCACCTAAATGTGACTAAACCCGCCCATCTATGTCAACTAAACCCCTCACCCCCAGCCCCTCTCCCACGCGGGGGAGAGGGGAGCCAGAGGCAAGAGAGTTCGGTTCCCCTTCTCCCATGAAACAAAAGCTCCCGCATCCTCTGTCATCCCCCTTCGCAGCTATGTATTACTAACATTAGCGAGAGTGATCGCTCTTGCCCCGCACCACAGACGTGCCATGGCACGTCTCTACATCTCCCCTACCCTACAATGCGTAAAATTCGCCTGCTCATCGTTGACGACTCGGTAATTATTCGTCAAAAACTCAGTGAAATCCTCTCTCAAGACCCTTTTTTAGACGTAGTTGGAATTGCCGCCAATGGTCAAATTGCCCTCTCTAAAATACCTCACCTGCACCCTGACTTAATTATCCTAGATTTAGAGATGCCAGAAATGGATGGCTTGCAAACATTAACTGCCATTCGCCAAAGTTATCCAAACTTGCCCGTGATTATGTTTAGTGCTTTCACCGAACGCGGTGCAGCAGCTACGTTAGAAGCCCTTTCTCTCGGCGCTCAGGATTATGTTACTAAACCAACAAAATTGGGAACAGGTGAGGCAGTTTCCGATTATTTAAAACGCGAATTAATTCCTAAAATTAAAGTCTTTTGTGCCGATATCTTAGGCGTATCTGACAATACACCGATCGCGCGATCGCGCCTCCCCAGCCAAACCGCCAGCCTGAAACTCGCCAAAGCCCAAGTTGTCGCGATCGGTGTGTCTACGGGGGGACCGAACGCCTTAGCCACGCTTTTATCCCGGTTTCCCGCCGATTTTCCCCTATCCATTGTCATCGTGCAACATATCCCTCCCCTATTTAGCAAACGTTTAGCCGAACGTTTAACCCATCAATGTCACATTTCCGTCGCCGAGGGCTATGAGGGGGCTGAACTGCGTCCGGGTCATGCGTGGATTACGCCGGGAGATTTCCACGGAATTGTCGTGCGCCGGGGGAAAACGGTACACCTGAGTTTACACCAAGCCCCACCCGAACATTCCTGTCGTCCGGCGGTGGATGTGTTATTTCGATCCGTTGCTAAGACATTTCCAGGGAGTGCGATCGCGGTGGTGTTGACGGGTATGGGACACGATGGTTTGCAAGGGTGTCACCATATCCGCGACGCCGGGGGACATATTCTGGTTCAGGATCAAGCCAGTAGTGTGGTGTGGGGAATGCCCAAATCTGTCGCCCAAGCGGGTTTAGCTAATAATATTTTACCCCTAGACCAAATCGCCGATGAAATTATCCAACTGGTTCGTTGAAATTCCTGAAGAGACTCCCATAAATGAACATAGCATCACGAAACCTGTAGGGGCGACCCGCTTCTCACATTTAACAACACCCGTCCACTCAATTGACTCGGGTCGCCCTCTTCTCCTCAGTCAGGGCGGGTTTAGTCACATCTGTTGTGAGGTCAAAAACGTTAATAGTCAAACCCGCCCCTACCTAACAATTAAATCTTAAAACAATGCCAATACATCATCAAGATTTTAACTATTTACGCCAATTAGTACGCCATCATTCCGCCATGGTTCTGGATGCAGATAAAGCCTATTTAGCCGAGTTGCGCTTAACCCCTCTGGCGACGCAAATGGGATTTAGTTCTTTGGGGGAAATGATTGCCAATCTGCAAACGCAACCCTTTAATCAACGCCATGTCCAGGTGGTTGAGGGAATGCTGTTGACGGAGACATCCTTTTTCCGCGATCGCTATCCCTTTGACGCCCTTGCCAAGGTCATTCTGCCCGAACTTTTAACCAAACGGCAAACGCAACGAACCTTAAATATTTGGTGTGCGGCTTGTTCGAGTGGTCAAGAACCCTATAGCATTGCCATGCTACTGCATGAAGAGTTTCCCGAACTAATGAACTGGAAACTCCGATTAATTGCCACCGATCTCTCCAATGAGATCCTCAACCGTGCCAAAGCCGGACTCTACAGTCAACTTGAAGTGACACGGGGACTTCCCCTTTCCTTGTTAAATAAATACTTTCAACATAAAGGAAACCAGTGGCAAATTTGTGATAAAATACGCCACCGAATTGAATTTCAGCAACTTAATTTAGTAACCCATTCATTTACCCAATTCCATAAACTGGATATTATTTTTTTGCGTAATGTTTTGATTTACTTTGATTTAGCCACCAAAAAAGCCGTATTAGAAAAAATCCGGACAATTCTCGCGCCGGACGGTTATTTATTTTTAGGCGGTGGGGAAACTACCTTAAATTTAGATGACTCCTTTGAACGGGTGCAAGTAGATAAAGCGGTGTGTTATCGTCAGCGCTTATAGGGATTTTCGTTAGCCTAGTAGGGACACGAAATGTCGCGTCTCTACAGATATCGCCTGTACTAAACTCTAAACCTAAAATTGCTATGGTTCGTCTTCCTGCTCAAACTGACCCACCCCTTTCCCCTCGGCAAACCCTACCGACGATGTATGATTTACCGAGTGAACACCTGGAGGAACCCGGATTGCCTGACGAATTTCATAGCTTACAGCCGCACCTATTGCGACAAACGTTTCAGCCAGTTAACTGGAATCCAGAGGAAATTTTTGTGGGTGTTGACATTAATCTCTATTATGATTTACATCATCCCAACTGGTATAAACGACCGGATTGGTTTGCGGTGGTTGGTGTGTCTCGACTCTATGAAGGTCATGACCTGCGTTTAAGTTATGTGTTGTGGCAAGAATTGGTTAGTCCGTTTGTGGTGGTGGAATTATTATCTCCAGGGACAGAAGATGATGATTTGGGTCGAACCATTCGTCAAGCGGGGAAACCTCCGACTAAGTGGCAGGTATACGAACAGATTCTGCGAGTTCCCTATTATTTTATTTTTAGTCGCTATACCAATGAACTGCAAGCATTTCGCTGGGTGGCTGGTGCTTATGAATCGGCAGAACTGACCAATGGACGTTTGCTGATTCCTCCGTTGGGATTAAGTTTAGGATTATGGCAGGGATGTTATCAAGGAATTGAACGGTTGTGGTTGCGCTGGTTTACGAGTCAAGGAGACTTAATTCCCCTTCCTGAAGAAGACGCGATCGCGGCGAACCAACGGGCTACCCTCGCCGAAGAACGAGCCGAATGATTGGCGGCGCGGTTGCGGGAGTTAGGAGTTAATCCAGATGAACTCGATTAACACCAATCGAACCAGTAGGAACACAACCTGTTCGTTCGTAGTAGGCGCTTTAGCGCCTTATCAGCGCCGTTTCAGGAGAATATTAATCCAGATGAGATTAACATCCTCCCGCTGCTTTTACCTAATCAATCCTGACCCGGAAGCGGACAAAGCCAATATTATCTGGGCTAATTGTTGATACATTTCCCACATTCACTAATACCGATCCATCAGGATTATTGGGGTTGGGACAGAAGGTATTAACCGGGTCTAACTCTCCGAAAAATGTGCCTAAGTCTGCATCTAAGGCATTGGTCAGAGGGTTATCAATTCCCGCTTGATTCAACAAAATCCCTTGACCCGGTGAAACACTATCTGAGATAAAAGTCGTGCCTTCGGGAATCGCGTCACAAACCTGAATACCGTTAACGGTTGTCCCACCATCGGAGAGGAAATAGATGGTGTATTCCACATTATCACCGCTTTGCAGGGTATTTTCCGGTCCCAACTGGATAATGCCTACAGGCGGACGTTGCGCCCAACCTGCTGCATCGTCATCGGGATTAGCTGGATCATCGTTAAAGCTGTTGAAGTCAATACCACTGATGGATACACCGTCGCGGGTGATATTGGTAATTCGCTTGACTAACCGCAGACGTGGATTGCCAGGACTACCAACCGTCACAATCGTCGGCTCATCATCCCCAGTACCGGGAAGGTTACCCAAATCTTCTCCATCATCATTGATTTGCGGCAACGATGGCGTGCCATCATCTCCTAACCCCGAAAGGGCATCGGTGAGAGAGAAGTCTACTGAACCGCCGCTTGATTGGGCTGTAGCTTGGTTTTGAATTTGTGTACCCGCCCCAGCCGTGACGCGGACACTGTACATGATCATGACTTGACCACCACCAGTTCCTAATTGTCCTCGATTGTTGGGATTACTTAGGTTTTGATCCGTGGTGCCGTTGAAACTGGGATTAGCTTCTACGGTTGTCGTATTTCCGGCTGTTCCACTGCCATCTACACGTCGGAAGTTATAGCTATCGGGGACAAAACTTACTTTGTCGGCTTCGATTTGATCAGTGATTAACACGTTCGTAATCGGAGCATTGGTTTCAGGGTTGGTGTAGATGATCGTGTATTCAAGAGTATCACCTGTGGTCACTGACCCATTACCATCAGCATCGACAACCAGACGCACCGATTTACTTCCAGTAGGAGTTACGGGACTGACAAAATTCAAGATTGTCGGGTCTGTGGGACTATTATTCGGTTGGTTTACATTACCCCCTGTATCGACAGGATCAGGGTTTCCTGGCTCATTCCCCGACCCAGGTCGTCGGGGATTGGTGGTATCACTGGCATCTGTGCGGACGGGATTCCCGCCATCTCCCTCGAAGTTGACTAGCCCTTGGTTGGTAATTGGGTTAGCCGCCCCGGGTAGAATTCGGGCATTGAAGGTGAGAACGACTTCACCCGTTGGTGGTAATGTGCCGGGATTGGTGAACTCAATTGGGCTACCTGTGCCGTTAAAACTACTAATCGGTAGGCTTGAGGCAAGGGAAAACCCAGCATTGACATTAATCGGGTTGGAACCGTCGCGTAAGATTCGCACCTGAATCGGCAGGATTTCACTTAGCACAACATTATTGAGAGTCCGAGTCGGGTTGGGATTGCGAACGATAATCGTGTACTGAATATCATCACCGATGGTGAGACTACCACTGTTATCGTTGTCCCTCAAGAAACGCACCGATTTATTCGCAACTGGGCGCGTTGGCGTCATTGGGTCTTCGACTGTCAATATGGTTGGGTCATCGAACTTGGGATTGTTCGGATCACCATTATTGGTTTGGGGTAAATCTCCTGGTTTTTGAATGGCATCGGTGGGAACAGAGCCAGCGCCTGTATTATCTTCAAAGTTAGCAACGGCTTGGTTGCGAATCGACGTTCCTGGACCGGCGGTGATTTCTGTACGATAGGTGAATACCACTTGACCACCATCACTGGCTAGAGTGCCAGGTGGTTGATTTAGGGTTGTGTTGGTTGTGCCGTTATAGTTGGGATTCGCCGTCACTGTCGTTCCAGAGGTGACATCGATGTCCAAACTGCCAGAAACAAAGCTTAAACCATCAGCGATTTCGTCCGTTACCTCGAAGTTGGTGATGTCTGTCGGATCAGTGTTGGTATAGGTAATCGTGTATTCCAGAATATCTCCGGTGCTAATCGAACCACTCCCGTCAACGTCTTCAGCTAGACGTACTGATTTAGTTCCGGCTGGGTTGACAGGTGAGACAAAATTGAGAATCGTTGGGTCATCCGGACCCCCTGTAGGTTGGTTTACATCACCATCCGGGTCAGGGTTTCCAGGATTGTTTCCAGACCCTTCTTCATCAGGATTGGTGGAGTCACTGGCATCTGAACGGACGGGATTTCCACCATCACCCGCATAATTGGCTAATCCTTGGTTGGTAATCGGACTGGATGAACCGTCTAAAATCTTGGCATTATAGGTTATCGTCACGCTGTCACTGGGAGGTAGGTTCCCAGCATTGGTAAACTGAACAGGTTCACCGGTGCCATTAAAACTGGTACTAGGGAAGGTTGGTGCGAGGGCAAATCCTGAATTATCTGGGGCGTCGATATTAATTGGATTAGAACTATCCCGCAGTATGCTTACCTGAATTGGCACAATATCGCGAACTACCACATTATTAATGGTGCGAGTATCGCTGGGGTTGCTGACGATAATTTTGTATTCAACATCGTCACCAATGTTCAACACGCCATTCCCATCAATATCTCTGAGGAAACGCACCGATTTATAAATCTCAGGGGGTACGGGTGGAGTTCCGCCGCCAATGGGAACAACGGTGGGGTCTTCTGGACTATTGGGATCATTGGGATTATCTGGTGTATCAGGATTATCCGTCGATACAGGTGTTTTCACTTCGTCACTGGTTACTGTCGCTGTATTGTTAATTTCAGTGACGCCTGATGGTAAAGGATCGTTGATGGTGACTCGGAATGTAACTGTCGCCGTTCCTCCTGGAGCGATATTTCCAACGGAACCCCCATTGGGACTCACGAAGGGTAGTGTGCCATTCGCATCAGCGATAGGATTGCCATTTAATGTAGCGCTACCAGGAACATAGGTGGTGTTCGCGGGAATGTCTTCGGTGAGAATGGTATTGGTTGATGTACCAGTACCCGTATTCTCGATGGTGATGGTGTAGCGCAGTTCCTCACCCGGATCAGCTGCACCATTCCCATTGCTGTCGATGGGTTCCACTGTTTTGCTGGGAACTAAAGTCACAGGGTTGGGATTGACCGTTACGGGTGTTGGGTCGGGGAATTCTGGTGAATCTGGAAAATCAGATACCGCTGTCGTTGGTACACCTGGACGATCTGGGGGTTGTTCACCCACGGTTCCCTCAATGAGAGCTTGATTAAGGAAGGTACCTGGCAGATCGAGATTTAAGGTCTGGGGGATCTGAACTTCTATCTCCAGTGTTGGTTCTGAGTTCCTAGGGACGGTTATACCTGTAATGGTCAATTCATTAGTGTCTAACCCAGTAATATCACCGTTAATTTGCAATCCTGCATTGTTGACTATTCTTAAGAATGTGCGTCCGTCAGGTTCAGCAGTTCCAGAAGGAAGCCTATCGGTAAAGGTAACCTGTGTAATGTCGAGTGAACTGCGGTTAATAAATCGGTAGGTATACGTGACTGTATCTCCAGCAGTCACCTCTGTAGGTGAAACCGTTTTCTGGACAACTGGAGCATAGGCACAGGAAGCACCATCATTTTGACTAACGGCTGGAGCTACGCTGCGTTGTCGAAATTGACCTGCGCCACTACCGTTAATACCAACCTCAAGACTGTATAAGACACCATCACCAGAACCATCATCATTTTGATAGCCGAATAATTCACCACTCGCATCAAAAAAGATCGCTCCAAAGGAATCCTGTGAAGCAAATTGATCACCGAAAAATGTGACATTAAGGGGATTATTTAAGTTTTCTACTCGCGGAAAAAATCCAATCTGACCAACGCCATTACTTACGGAGTTCCTACCATAACCATAGAAATTACCATCTACTGGATTAAAAGCAATGTCGGCAAAGTTAGGAGAACCATTCACTATTGTGGAAGAATTAAATGCTACCGAATTGGCTGAAATAGTTAGCCTAGCCAAGACTCCATTTGGGGGAGAGTAGACGTAATAATTACCACTATCATCAATATCTCCGGCAATAAATCGAGTATCTTCTGGAATATTAGTTCCAGCAATAGGAATGGAGCCAATTTGAGTAGTAGCACCATTTTGCTCAATTCGGAAAACCGGAAAAGCCCCATTAACCAGATCCGGACCGATCCCATAGATAAAGCCATCTTGCACGTTAAACCCTATAGCATTGTACCGTGCTGTCGCTGGACCGATTTCCTCTAGCCTAAACGGACTCACATTCGTAATCAGTCGGTTGAGTCCAGTGGGGTCCTGTGCTCCTATACCTTGACTAATATAGAGTGTGGGATCGCAGGGGAACGCTATTTGGGCTAAAACTGGCGGTGGCGCTGCCAAAAACGTAACAAAATTAGCCACATAAATGGCTACGGCGATAAATCGAATCCAGCGTTGTTTCAACCCAGAAAACTGCGATTTATCTCTATGAATAAGTCTAGGTTTTTTCTTGTGACGCATAGCAAATTTGAATTAGCTGTATATCTGGAAAAGCATAGGTTGATCAGGTCGTTTGCTGCGGATGTGAAACTATTCGGGAACCCGATCAAGGGAGTCGCTGTTGCCCGAAAATTTAGACAAGGCGATCGCTCCCTACATCCCCCCCGATAGGTGTGTCTTTCCGGCAGTATTGATGCCCTTGTCTGGGAACCCTTTTACGGCTAACCCTTGCCCCAACCATTAGCCACCAGCAACTGGGCAATTGAGCTAAAATCAGCATGATCTTTCCCCTCCCCTAAAATTCAATTTGTAAGTCGGTTTCTTGGTCTTCAAAAATAATCTCCAAGCCTCTCAAATCTTGGAATATAATTTCCACTCGCCGATCGCGTGCGTAGTCCACCACCCCGCTACCTGTTGTCCGGCGCTGGCTTTCTCCGAAGGATCGAATCGTCATTCGTCCCGGATCGACTCCTTGACGCAACAGATAATTCCGCACCGCTAACGCCCGACGTCTGGCTAAGGCTTGGTTGTAGGCGGCGCTGGCGCGAGGATCGGTGTGTCCTTGTAGTTCAATGGTGAGGAAGGGATATTCTTGGAGAACCGCTGCGACTTGATCCAATACCGCCGCACTCTCTGGCGAGATATCAGCCCGATCGAGGGCAAAATGGACATTCCGAGGTACCCGCAGTGTCAACGGTTGTTGAACGGGTGGCGTCGGTTCTGGCGGAGAAGATGGCGGCGGGGTTTGGGTGAGACATTGGGGAATCACAGGGGGTTGGGGTTCTGGGTTCGCGGGAATTGTACCATCTGAGGATGTTACTACCGCATTCAGGGCGGGTTCTGATGTGCCGTTTTCGGGGTGAGTCGCGATCGCACTTATCGTCTCCCCAGGCTGTAACCCCGTCAGCGTAACCCTAAATTCACCCTCAGCATCGGTTGTCGCACTAGCAATCGGTTCACTCAAGGGACCATAGACACTCTCGGCGGCTTCCCTGACTCGATAGAGTTCCACTGTTGAACCCGGTTCAGCTTGACCCAATACTTCTAACTGATCACCCAATTGAACGAATTCCTCGGAGACAAACTGAGGGGCATTTATCCCATTGTTCCCTGTAGTCTGGCGTTGATACTTGGTAGTCCGGGGGGGATTATGACCATCCCCGATTTGGAAATGAATCGGTTCTACGTGTTGCTGGGCATTCAGGTCAATACTCAACCCCTCCAACCCCGCAAACCGATTGGTTTCAATCACATTGCGATCGCTATCTGGATACGCCGTCACCACCACACCGGGTCCCGGCTGATAAGCGATTTGATTCTCCCTAACTTGGTGATTATTTCCCATCAAATACACCGCCGCCCGTCGCAGGCGTCTACCATTAAAAATAATCTGGTTTTCGCGAATTTGTACCGCCCCTTCCGGTTTAAATAAATACACGCCACTGCCATCATTGCCACAAATTAAATTTCCGGTAATTTCTGAATCATTAATCACCCCTTCCAAGCGAATCGCATCTGGCATTCCATCTATGCCATTCCCGACAATAATATTTTCGCTCACCTGTAAATTATTCGCTTGCACGGATGTAATAATCGCACTGCCATCATGGTCAGTAATTCGATTGCGGTAAACTCTTGTGCCTAAACTATTAAACACATACACTCCAAACCCTGACCTGTTTTCTGGCATTTCCCCATTCGGTGGAATTCCCAACCAATTAAACTCAAGGTTCACATCTTGAGGCGGAACATTCTCCGGATAAAAAGGAAACCGATAATTGGGGGTTTCTTGCTGACTAATATCCGGGGGCGGTGAGGCATGGGAAATAAAAATATCCGCTGGAGGAGTGGCTAAAGTTGTCTCGTTTACGGCTTTAAAGCCATAAATACTCAAGCCTCGCACGGTGACACCATCCGCCACAATGGTTAATCCCCGCAAAATGGATTGACCGGGTGTCGGAGTAATGGTGACAATCGGTTGAGGAATGGCAATTTCCGCCGTGGGTGAGGTTGTCGGATCATATCCCGGTTGAGTTGTCCCATCCACCACGAGTCCTGGACTTGCCAACGGGGGCAATAATTCAGTCAGATAAATCGTGGTGTCTTGCGGGGGTAAATTAAACTCAATTTGGGGCGATTGTCCAGGACTGGAACTAACTAACGTTCTTTCGGTATCACTTAATTGATTAACTGTCAATTGACCATTTGTTAGTTCAATCGCTTCCCGCAAGGTGAGAAATTCATCGGGCGTGATACTATCCTGAGTGCTATTAACAACCACTCGTAAATTCGGGGATTGGGCTGTCACTAACGTTGGCGATGTTAAGACGCTGGCTAACGTTAAAGTTTGTAGTAAGCGCTTTAGCGTTTGTAGTAAGCGCTTTAGCGCTTCTGGCTGGGGTGGGTTTGTAGTAAGCGCTTTAGCATTTCCGGCACTAAAGTGCCGACTACGAACACGAACACAGTTTTGATTAAACACCATTTCTCACTCCTCACTCGTGGGATTTGCCGCTGGTTCATTATTCGCCACGGGCTGTACTTGAGATTCCTCTTGCTGGGGTGGCGGGGCGACTTTTTGCCGTCCAAATCCGCCAAAGAGTTCATTCACCTTAAAGGTGACATTCAGATAGGGACCTCCTTCGGAACGATACCCGGTAAAGTCTCGGTCATCGACACTACCAAAGCTATAGCCAACCCCAACTCGTAAATCAGGGGTGACATAGTACCCCGTTTCTAGCGCCCAACCCCATTCATCAAAATCGACGGAGGGTTGACCAATCCAGCGCCCTTCTACCGCTAAATCCATCCGGTATCCCAAGCGATAGGTGATGCGTGACTGTCCCAAATAAATGGTGCTACTATTGCTGAAATTGTCAGCTAAATCTGTGGTACTGCGACGTAGGGCAAATTTCCCATAAAATTCCCACCGCCAATTGGGTGCATAAATCCCTTCACCAGACAAGACATGATCATTGGAACCTGTACCACTCCCAAAGAGTAAGGTATCGGGAATTGTAGACGGATTTTTGCGATATTCGTATCGCATTAAGGCATTAAAACGGTCATCAAAAGGATTGCGGTAGGCTAATCCCAACTTGACCGACAATGTATCGTCTAAGTCTTCTAAAAGTTGACTGGCTGCACTCGCTTGTTGGTAACGGAACAAAGCGGTTAAGGAAGGAGAAACCTTACCCAGCGCCGCCGCCGAAATTACCGTGTTGTCGCCAGCCGAACTATCCCGATGTTCCAACCGCGCCGAGGCTTTAAAGTCAGGATTGGCAGTATATTCAACCCCGACGCTAAAGGAATCCCGTTCCGTGAGTCCCAACGACGCCGCACTTTGACCGACAGCATAAGGTTGACGGAAGCGATCGCCTGCGGCTGTAGACTCAAAGATATCATCGGCAATGCGTTCATAGCCCAAGTTAACCCGCAATCCCGGCGCTAGCAATATACCATGTTTCAGTCCCAATGCAGCTTGTCCAGTCATCCCATTCATCCCACCGATAACCGAATAGCGAGAGGAAATAGATGTATTTTCTCCTAACTGATATTGAGTAATCGTTTCCAGACTGGTAATCGAATTATCGTCTAACAGTCCCCCATCAAAAAACTGATGCGCCAATCTCAGGGTTACTCCCGGTTCCACCGCCCAATCTAAACCAACAGTAGTGCGGTTAGGATAGAGGGGGTCACTATCATCCAGGCTCAATTCGTTTTGCGTCCGGAACGTGAGAACCTCATTCAGAGGAACATTTAAACGAGACACCAACTGACTGGTATTGGTATCAAAGGTATCGCCCAAATTATCTTCCCGAGAACGGTTTACATATTCTAAACTCAGGTCAGATGTGCCAATTTGTTGTTGCACCCCCGCCCGGAATGTGGTCAAGCTATTATCCACCCGGCTACCGGGTAAAGCCTCACTCGCCCGATTAAAAATATTATCCTCATTGAAGGGGTCAAAAAACTCAACCAAGCTACGGTCTTCGGCTGCGGTACCAAAGTTATCTTCGTGATCAAAACTCACTCGCACATTAGTATTTTCACTCAATTGTGCCGCTACGTTTGCGCCATAGCGAGTTTGACCAGGGGTAAAACTGGTGGTGGCGTTATTGGCAAACCCTTCTTCTACGGAACGGTAATACGCCCGCCCTTGAATCCTATCTGAAAAGGCATTGACGGCTTCCAACCGATAGGCATTTCCCGTCACCAATCCCATGAAGGAAGACTCATTCGTGGAATGACCATATTCGCCAACAATCCGTCCTTGCGTCCCCAAGGAAACTAAGAAGTCCGCACCATAGAGTTCAAAGTTTTGTAACCCTTGGTTTTCCCGCAGATAGGTGGTTCCTATCCAACGTTCTTGTTGAAAATCTTGGGAGAAGTTATATTGCAACCGTCCCCCATAGATATTGGTGTCGTCATCCGCTTCAAACTGATACGTCACCACAATTCGCCGCACTAAGGTATTACCAAAGGGATCAAATTCTGTGGCTCGCATCGGACGCCGAAACAGGAGTGAGCCTCGGTCATAATCAATTTCGTAATCGGGACCGCGATAGAGGGCTTTGCGTTCGATGACGGTACCGGGGCGATTCAGTTCTTCGGTTTCAATGTAAACATTTTCACTTCCCGGAATCAGTAAGCGACGCGAAAGGAAGTAGTAGCCACTGGTGCCATCGGGAAGAATGGTATCCCGTTGAAATCCTTCCACATCGGGGCTAAACAGAGCAGTAACTTGCAGATTCCCCAGGTTATAATTCCCTTTAAATCCGTGTAATGCCCTCGCTGTAGCCGTAAATTCCTGGGACGCACGGGTAAATTCGGTGGTATTATAATCCCCCCACATCGCATAGTCGGGTTCTGCGCCTGGAACCAGAGAGGAACGCTCGAAGCGCAGATATACGCTGTCTTTGGATGGAGTAATATAGTCTACTGTGGAACTATCCCCATACACAGGGTATTGGTTCTCACAGAACTGGGGTCCGCGAAATAGGCGGGTAATCCCATCACAGGTTTCATTCAATGGGCGATCGCTATTATAGGCTCCCGTGAATAACCATTCCCCAATTCGACCTGTGGCAAAAATAGCACTGTCTAAGTCAGCTTCTAGACCATCATCAATCAAATCGGGATTGAGAAACTCCCGGCGACTTTCCCAAAAGTTAGTTCCCGCTTCCCCAATCCGCAAGTTAATCACCCCAGAGACTAAGGAAGGGCGCAGGTGGGTGACGAATTCGATTTGGGTATAGGCTTGGATGGGTTCGGAAAAGGTGGGAATGGCAGCACTCAGCGTACTCTCTTCTAGAGTAATTTGTTCGATATCGGGGACACCCAGTCGTTCAATCGCCGCCCGAATCCGCACTTTCTGGGCGTCTAACCCGGATTGTAGTCTAGCGCTAAATTGTCCATTTTTCGCCAGAACTTGAAAGCCGAGTTGATCATCATCGTAGTCAGCGCCAACAAATTCTCCAGCGGCTGCGGTGAGGGTGACAACTGCATCTTCTTCAATCAGTTCCCCGCTTTCTCGGGTGATACTCCCTTCAATCGTAATCGTCGATCGACCATCAGCGGGAACACGCGGATCACCGACGGGGGTGAGGCTAATTTGAACATCGGTTTGGTCGGCTATAGGGTCAACGGTAAGCTCTAGACTAACGGGTGTGCCGTTATCTGGGGCAACGGTAATGGTATTGTCGCCTTTTTTGAGGGAGACGCCATACCAGATTTGGGTAACAATGGCTTGAGTTTCATCCCGTTCTATCGTCGTCCGGGTTTGAGCAGAAACAGGTTGTTGATTAATTGTCACCTGAACCTGACTATCGGCGTGATACTGAATCATCAAGTCCGTTGTGCGATCGCCAATTGTACCGGGTTCCGGAGTGAGAATGCGAATATCACCGGGAGCCAATTGCAACCCATTATTAATTGTTTGTTGCGCCGTGCGGCTGAATTCATCTTGGAATGCTTCAAGTTCCGACTCGGCGGTTTCTGCTTCCCCAGTTTCCTGGGACAGGTTATCAGTTAAATCCGCCCCTACAGATTGATCAAACTGGGCGGGTTGACTCAAGTTATCGGTTTCCTGGGACAGGTTATCAGTTAAATCCGCCCCTACAGATTGGTTCTGCTGTACCTCATTTCCCTCATCTCGAATCACCTTGGGTAAAGGCGCTAAAGGTGACTCCATCCGGGCTGGTTCAATATCGCCCAAGTTTTCACTGCTGTGAGATTGGGCAATGCTTTCCGATAGGGTATCGGCGAAGTTGTCAGATTCAGAAGGCAGCAGATTGGAAGTAGAAGGCTCTATCGTTTGTTTTTCAATTAACTGAGATTCCTCCTCAACCCCATCACTTAGAGTGGCAATCTCGTGCTGCGGATCAGGCAAGTTCGAGGTGCTGAGAGCCTCAGTATCAATCCCTTCTGCCTCCTTTTCTCTGGCTTCTGCCTTACCCAGTTGCCAGCCCTCAGTGTCTGCTTCCGGTAATAATTCATCGGCTTTCGCCATCGGAATGATGCCAATCATCCCGACTAGAATCACCAGCAATCCTAAAGACATCGAAGACAACCATCTTTTACCTGGAACACTGTAATCATCGATACTTTTGAGTAACGAAAAATAAAGCGTGAATCTCAGTAGTTTGGCTTGACTCGAGTCATCCCAACGGTTCTGATCCTGAGTGTTCTTCATCACTGCTCCTCCCCATAAGCCGGTGTCACCGCAAAGTTCATCCGCGCCATCCCTCCAGGTGAAAGTCGCACCAAGCGAGATTGACTATTCCCTTCGATGAAATAGAGATTGGGAGCAAGGCTGTATCCGGGCAAACTGCTCAAATCCAGCGTCCCACTGCGATTTCCGGCGATAACGTTGGCTAATGAAAACAAACCATCGGTATCCGTGGTAATCCGGTTCCCATCATCCATGTAAATCACCGCATTCGGGACTCCTGGTTCTCCCGGTTGCTGTTCGCCATCAAAGTTCTTATCCACGAACACTCGCCCCACGATGGTGCCGCAATCGGATAAAATTCCCGGTCGAATCCGCATCAAAAAGCTGGCGATATTACTGCGCCGTTCCTGGGCGACATTTCGACCATCTCCCCGAACCGCATCGGGTGTGATCACCGCCGCATAGATGATATTGAGGGTTTGATTGGGTTCTAAGCGGGGAAACGTAAACGCGACATTGCGCCCATCCCGCTCGGCTGACGGTAACGTTACGGGTTCTGTATTAGTGCCTGTAGTAATCGAACCTTGCAGTGACTCCGGCAAAAATCGCACACCCAAGGGCGATCGATCCGTCACCACAATGTCACTGGCGGCGGCTTCACCGCTGTTTCTCAGGGCAAGGCGGTACACCACCGTATCTCCCGGTTCTGCGGCAGCGCGATCGGCTGTTTTAATCAGCTCTAGAGCCGCCTGACCTGCGACTAGGGAGGTTTCGTTAGAGTTAACAATACCTGAACCTGGCAAATTCTCACCGGACGCTGAAGCTTGATTTTTAATTTCTTGGGCAGTAGCCGATGAAGTTCCAGTGAAAAATAATGCAGCAATAAGCGTAGTTAGCAGCCGATCATAGACCCCTAACGTTGCCGTTAAAGATTTCATCAGAAGGTAGCACCCCAAAAGAGAATTGAATTGTTCAACAGTAAGGAAACCCGTTTGTCCATCAATCAATTGACTGACAAACGTTTTTATTGACCGTGAGTTTGATTGACTGTTTTTGGGATTTTTACAAGAAATAAGAACTTAAGACACTGTATATTAGCGTAAAATGTGCTTATCCCTTTTCATGTCGCTCCCCTTTAATTGGTTGAATTTGTGAGTTTCAGTATATTCACTGATGTGCATGAATGAACTCTAGCGTTAATATCAATAGTCAGTTGGAGCAATTAAGTTATCGATTTTGACTCAACCTCTAAACGCTAAAAAGCATCTAGCAGGTTAACCCTGCTCCAATGGATTGATAGCTAAGACCCGTTAATTTAGGCTCTCGCAGTTCATTATAGTAGCCTATGACCAATGACCTGACAAGAGGTCGTGTAGATGCCCTGATAATCACGATTATAAACCATTACTCTACTGATAGAGTAAAGCCATGAATGAGTTATAACCCATGTCACAACCCTGCCAGAGCTTGAAGTCTGGCAATTTTTTGTGGTCGGGGTAAACTGCCCGAATAAGCTATCCTAACCTATGACATCTGACCTGACAAGTCATTTTGTTGAAAAATTTACTTCATAAAGTTTTGATAGACTTTTGAGCGGTCACTGAATAAGGAACAAGGAACAGGGTCAAGTCAAGTTGTGAGCGAATATAGCACTTTCTAACCCTGTGTAATAACAGTAGCCATGAGAAATTGCTGTCATTCTTTATCTTTGGGTGTATAGCCGTAAAATCGAAATATGTTAAATTTTGTGAATGTTCCTCAAACCCTTGCAAATGACGTAGCTTGCTTCTCCAGGGAGTGAGTTCTCCGCCGTTAACTTTAATTGTCCCCACCTAATTACCATAAAACGTTTAATTTTTGTAGGGACGTACCATGACACGTCTGGGTTGACCATTAACGGTGATTCCTGGTTCAACGCTTTCGGTTTATCCAGACTTAGTAGCAACAACACGCTGGGCGCTGACCTCATTAGGACAAGGACGCCCTGACTCGACATCGCTAATGTTAGATAAGGTTGTCTGAGCAATATTTTGCAAAGCATCTTCAGTAAAAAAGGCTTGATGACCTGTAATCAAAACGTTAGGAAATGTTAGTAGTCGTTGAAAAACATCATCTTCAATCACTTCTGTAGACAAATCTTCAAAGAACAAATTAGATTCTTGTTCGTAAACATCTAAACCTAGATAGCCAATTTTTCGAGACTTGAGCGCATCAATAACGGCTTGCGTATCAATAAGTGCGCCGCGACTGGTGTTAATCAGCATCACACCTGATTTCATTTGCGCCAATGATTGGGCATTGATCAGGTGACGGGTTTGAGGCGTTAAGGGACAATGGAGGGAGATAATATCGGAAGTCGCGAAGAGTTCTTGGAGATCAACATACTTGACCCCCAAGGCTTCACAATCAGGATTCGGATACAAATCATACGCCAGTAATTGACAACCAAATCCATGCAGAATCTGGGCAACCAGGAAACCAATTTTCCCCGTACCGATAATTCCTACCGTTCGCCCATGTAAATCAAATCCCATGAATCCATCCAGAGAAAAATTTCCTTCTCGCACCCGGTTATAAGCGCGATGAATTTTACGGTTAAGGGTTAAAATGAGTCCTACGGTATGTTCAGCGACAGCATAAGGTGAATAGGCTGGAACTCGCACCACAGTTATGCCAAACTCAGCCGCTGCATTTAAATCAATATGGTTGAACCCCGCCGAACGTGTAGCAATCAGCTTCGTCCCCTGTGCAGCCAGCACCCGCAATGTCGTTTTATCAAGCTGATCGTTGATAAACACGCACACCGCCGAAAACCCGACTGCCAAGGCTGTGGTTTCCTGAGTCAGGCGGGGTTCAAAAAAAACTAGGTCATGATTATAATTCGCGTTGGTAGTTTCTAGAAAATTGCGGTCGTAGGATTTGGTATTGAAAACAGCGACTTTCATGGTTGTTTATTATTTGATATAAAGTAAAAACAAACAGCAAATAACTGACTGCAAGTCTATATTATATTATATGATATCTATATTATGATTAAAAAATATTACACAGACAGATCCCCGACTTCTCCAAGAAGTCGGGGATCTTGCTTAGAGTAAATTATTGGTGACAGGGGCGTGGGGAGAGCTTACAGGTGTAGGTTATTTTATTACTGTTGTGAGCTATTTAGGTTGATAAACTTGACGCAGTTCCTCAATTGTGTTGACGGCTGGTAGCGCTGCTAGGATTGCTCGTAACTGTTCCACATCCTGAATTTCCGAGATTTCGGCTAAAATATCTAACGGTTCGCTGCCAAACTTCAAGCTTAAACATATTTCTATACCTTCTAATAGTCCTTGCCGTATTCCCTCAGTCTTATGCCACAACGGACGCAGTTCCTCTAGAGTATTTATGGTTTTTAGTCCTGTAAGAATTGCCCTTAAGTTTTCCACATTCTGAATTAGCAAAATTTCCGGGAATAGGTTTAACCCTTCCCTACCAAATTTCAAGCCTAAGCCCAATTCAATTCCTGCCAACAATCCTTCTCTGATTCCCTCTTGACGACCTTCTTGACGACCTTCTTGACGACCTTTTTGAATTCCAATCCTTTCAACACTGGTAATATAAGGCATTCTCCTTTCCTCCTCGTACTGACCTAATTCTGTCCAGAATTCATTTTCCAACTCTTGAGGTAAGCTCATTACCCAGTCTATAAAATGGAATAAGTTGATTATATCTTCTCGCTCATAGCCCCGTTCGTACAATCCCCGAATTAGAGCCAGTTTTAATGATTTACGCCTAATTCTATTATTCCTGGTTTCTTGGGCTTGTAAATGAGGTTTACTTACAGCAGTTTTCAAGTTATAGCAGTCGTCAGGGTCATTAGGACATCAATATCAATGCCATGCATTGTGTTGAGCCATGCCTAGTTAATGGTGGGGTTAGGGCGGGTTTTGTTGTTCAGTTAATGGGAACAAAGTGAATGAAGTCCCTAAACCCGCCCCTACATAAGACGAATGACATAAGACGAATGACGAATGACAATCCTCGCCATTAACTTTAATTTTTACAACCTATTTACTTCCCTATTCCCTAAAGCAACGAATTAATTCTGCAACAGACCAAGCTTGGGCGATCGCGCCTTGGGGGAGATGGGGTTCGTCTCCATCGAAAATCTCGGAAATAGACCCAATACAGGCTTGATGCTGAAGGTGATCTAGCAAAGGTTTCCAGTCAAAGGGAAGCGGTTCTGTGGGATAGAAACGTTTCCACGCCCGACAAAAGGGTCCAATCAGCCAACTCCATACCGTTCCTTGGTGATAAGCACTATCCCGATGCCAGCGATCGCCGCTATAGTAACCAATGTACTCAGAGTCAGCCGGATCAAGGCTTCGCAAACCGTAGGGAGTTAACAAGCGATCGCGTGCTACTTGCAAAGCCTGTCGCGCTTGATTCTCTGCAAAACCACAATGATACAGAGACAGCGCCACTACCGCATTGGGGCGAATTTGAGAATTGCGGTGATCATCGGGTTCTATGGTGTCATAAAAGTATTTTTTATCGGGATTCCAAAACCGCTGCAATGACGTTTTTACCTGTTGTGCTTGCTGGATATAATGTTGAGTATGGTGCAACAAACGCACCCGATCCTTAACCGCCCCCGTTGCCATTTTTTCAGTCCATTTACCAATCCAACACAACGCTGAATACCAAAGCGCATTAATTTCAATCACTTTTCCCAGACGAGGTGTAATCGGTTGACCATCCAGCACCACATCCATCCAGGTAATCGCCACATCCGGCGCGTCCCAGGTTAGCAGTCCATCTACGGCGTCAACTTGAATATTGTAACGAGTGCCTGCCGTATAAGCTTTGTAGATTTTTCGCACCGTTGGATATTGCTCAATCAAAAAGTCCCAATCTTGGGTGATTTCCAAATACAGTCCCAGGGTTTCCAGCCACCACAAAGACGCATCAATACTGTTATAAATCGGATCAGTCTCAGCATCGGGAAAGGTATTCGGAATTAAACCATCGCGACAATAATTGCCAAAGGTTTTGAGTAGTCCCCTAGCTAAAGTAAAACGTCCTGTCGCTAATGCCAATCCGGGCAAAGCAATTAGTGTATCCCGCCCCCAATCATTGAACCAAGGATAACCCGCCATCACCGTTGGGCTATTAATGGAAGCACACCAAGCAATAAATTGATCGCCAGCTTTGAGTAACTGACGCCAAATCGTCTCCCACTCTTGCTGCGATTGAATCGGAGATGGATATCTAATTTCATCTTCCCCAGCTCCCCCAGCTCCCCCAGCTTCCCCAGCTCCCCCAGCTTCCCCAGCTTCCCCAGCTTCCCCTGCTGCTATAACCACTAACTGATTTTGCCTGTCTTGTTCCCCTTGCACCGCCGCCTCAAACACTTGAGCATTTAACTCAAGCGCTGCTGTATCTTGAGGACATCCCACTCGCGCTTCCAACGTAACTGTTGCGCCCGGTTCCAGAGAAATAGTAAGATAGCCAGGACTATAGAGATCTTCGCGATCGCCTAACCCGCGCTGGTTTTCTTCAGGATAGTAGTAATTCCAATACCACAATTCATCCGGTTGATACTCTCCTACACTCCAACCCAACTGCCAAGGCGTACCCACTTGATCCGGGCGCATGGCTTGCAGGTAAAGGCATTGATGTCCAATTAATTGAGAGAATTGTAAATTTTCTTCGTCGAATTGCTGGTGATGAAAGTTGCGATCGGCAATCAAAGGACGTAACCTTAAGGTTGCCACCTCACTACCTTGATAGCGATACTGAATCAGAATCCGGTGGCAAAACTGGCGCGTTTCCCGAAACCCTTCCTCATCCTCAACTAACCCGTAAGGCATAACCAGTTGACGTGTCAATTGCCACTGCTGGTATCCCCAAACCCAGTGAGGAACAGGATCAGTGTCAAAAGAACGCAAAAATTGATAGCCTACCGGATCAATCGTCTTACCCCCATTCCAGAAATTTGTCGAAAGCGTCCAAATCTTGCCCCCGATCTCTAGACTGGTATCCAAATGAGAGAATAATAACGTCCGTTGTCGGGGCGGATCGAGTGCAGCAATCAACCAGCCGTGATAGGTGCGAGTACGAGCATCACATACCGTACCACTAGCAAAACTGCCTAATCCATTCGTGAGCAACCATTCCCGCCGATCTAAATAATGCACCACAACGTTTTTCTCCCAACAGAACACCTAACCAGTTGTCGCAGAACTTTCCGCGTCGCTTATACACGGCTTATCAAGCCAAAAAACCCAAAAATGTTGCTTAAAATAGTCTAGTTTAGCGGATATTGGCGTCTTCCTAGATTGCACTGGCGTCAATAAAATACCCCGACTTCATCATTCGTACTTTAGCCGTCATGCTTTCTCACAATCGTTATGACTATGGATTATGATATAGTCGTAACAGTTCGTAAATAATTTGTGTTTATTGACGGTGGTAGAGTTGTCAAAACTTTACTGATAATATACAACGAACGCATACACCAAAACACTCAAGGAGGATAATTCCATGGAAGGATGTCTGCGAGTTGGTCAACCTGCTCCTGACTTCAACGCGACGGCGGTCATCGATCAAGAATTTAAGACCATCAAACTGTCCGACTACCGGGGTCAATATGTAGTCATATTCTTCTATCCACTAGACTTCACCTTTGTCTGTCCCACAGAGATTACAGCATTTAGCGATCGCTTTAGTGAATTTAAAGAAGTTGGGACTCAAGTTCTCGGCATCTCCGTGGACAGTGAATTCTCTCACCTCGCTTGGATTCAAACCGATCGCAAGAGTGGTGGTGTGGGTGATCTCAATTATCCTCTAGTTTCTGACATCAAGAAAGAAATCAGTACCGCTTATAACGTTCTTGACCCCGATGCAGGTGTAGCCCTACGGGGATTGTTTATTATCGACAAAGATGGTATCATTCAGCAATCGACCATCAACAACCTCTCTTTTGGTCGGAATGTAGATGAAGTGTTGCGGACTCTGAAAGCGATTCAATACGTTCAAGCGCATCCAGACGAAGTTTGCCCTCAAGGTTGGCAACCCGGTGATAAAACAATGGTTCCCGATCCCGTTAAATCTAAGGTTTACTTCTCAGCCGTTTAAGGTGATGGGGTGATGGGGTGATGGGGTGATGCGGTGATGGGGTGAATAAGCTGTCATGCATTGAAATTGGGAATGGGTAGCGAGCAAGATGCTCAATCTAGCGAGCAAGATGCTCGCACTACGGCAAGGATAAGAGCCATTATTGAGATTAAGGTTTAAATGCCGAACAGCTTATTCTCTACCACTCTCCCACTCGCCTGACTTTTTACCTTAAGTTGACTCCCATGACCGACGTGCGCCCTTTGCCGATAGATAAAATAAGTGATTGGATCAGATTCAGCCAATGCTAACATCAACTGACTTTAGGGGTTTATTCAACGAGCGTTTTCTGCGTAATTTTTTTCCCATCCCTGCTACCAATCCTTTGAGATTAGGACAACTGACTCCGGATTTTGAACTACCGGATATCACGAATAATCGTCAGGTGAGATTATCCAGTTACCGAGAACAACAACCGATTCTGCTGGCATTTACCCGCATTTTTACCGAAAAGCAATATTGCCCCCTTTGCTATCCCCATATTCAGGCGATGAATGAGCAATACGAGCAATTTACTCAGAAGGGGGTAGAGGTGTTAATGATAACGAGTACCGATTTTCAGCAAAGCAAAACAGTGGTCAAGGATTTAGGATTAAAAATGCCCCTGTTGAGTGATTCAAGTTGTCGAACTTTTCAAGCCTATCAAGTCGGTCAGGCACTTGGAGCGCCTTTACCTGCTCAGTTTTTGATCGATAAACAAGGCAAACTCTGCTTTAAACATTTGTTTTCATTCTTATCGCCAAATGCTGAGATGGAGAAGCTACTCTCAAACCTTGAGTAGTTAGTCTTATGTCTTATGTCATACTCGCTCTTCAAGAAGCAAGCATTTTAGCGACTGAAGTGACGCCGGAAGCGAGAATCAAGATGATGTTTTTTCTTTAGATTACAGGAACGGCAGAGAGTTTGTAAATTACTAATATCATTTTGCCCCCCACGGGCAAGGGGAATAATATGATCAATTTGGAGTTGGGTATCTAGGTGGGTTTTGCCGCAGCTTTTACATTGGTAATTGTCGCGTTCAAAGACATAATTTCTCACTTCTGGCGGAATGGGAATTCGCGGTGTTTTTTTCATGGGTTTTCTGGGGGTTTAGGGCGCAAGCCTTGCGCCCCTACATGGAATGGGAATTGGCGGCACTTTGTTTATTGGTTTTCTGGTTGATTTTCTTGGTTGATCCTCTGACGCAAATCATCTAGGGGCGATTCGGGCTGGGGAATTTCAGGTTCATTGCTTGCTGATGTTTCTTCAATTTCAGGTTCATCAGGACAAAATTCAAGAGTGAGTCTAACTTTGCCATTCTGCCAACCCTTACCTTCATGGGTGAGAACTTGACATTGTATTCCCTGATTCCACCAATTATTTACTTCTTTTTGATCTCGTTTTTTTTTCTTGACTGAATCATTAAGGACATTATCATAACTTAAAATCAAATTAATTGTTGCTCTTAATAATTCAATTACTTTAAACGTAGGATGTGAAATTAGAATTGACAAAGAATCTTCATGCAAAGACACTATTTCATCTTGCTGTAAGGGTTTAAATTTATTTTTATTGCTCATCCTTGATTTTATTTAGGTAATCAATTTTGCTAATTAATTGGCAATAAATTCAGTTCATTTAATAAGCTTTAAATCCAAACTATTGGAATTCCTTATTGATTGTCGTTTCGGTAGAGCGTAAGCGTTACCCAACGCTAAACAGAAAAGTTGGGTTTCGTTCCTCAACCCACCCTACAAAGATAACATGGTGGGGATTTCGGGCGCAAGCCTTGCGCCCCTACAAGGAATGGGAATTCGCGGCGTTTTTTATTGGTTTTCTGGTTGATTTTCTTGGTTGATCCTCTGACGCAGATCATCAAGCGGTGATTCTGGCTGAGGAATTTCAGGTTCATCAGGCTGAAAATAGAAGTTAATTTCCTGAATTTCCCATTGTGGTTGATTGTTAGGTTCATCAGAAACAGCACTATAGTTTAAATCTACTTCAACCAGAAGTTTTCCTTTTTGCCATCTTTGATAGCCCAATCTTAAAATTTCACATTCTTTTGCATCACTGGGCAATAAAAGTTTTATAGTTATACCATTTGCCTGACATCCCTGGAATTTAAAGGGATTTATACTCCAGGCTTTCAACTGATTTTTTAGAGTATTTATTATGTTTTGATTTGTTGCTCTAGTTTGTATTTCATTTTTTAGCTTGTCCTTAAAATAACCAAATTTAAATAATGAATCATCACCAAAAGACAAAACATCTTCATTATTAAGATTCAATAGCTTGAAATCATCGTCCATGTCAAATACCAATTAAATTTTGCTTAGCCGCTGTTCATGGGTTTTGCGGGCGCAAGCCTTGCGTCCCTAAAAGATATGGAAAGTTGCGGTGTTTTGTTTATTGGTTTTCTGATTGATTTTCATTGATCGGTCATAGCCAGTTCTCTACTTTTAAGCAAAGTTATTTTTGTTTTATTGTAGATCGGAATCTGCTGAGACTACTGTATTTTCAGCTAAGTTATCCACGTCATCGGAAATTGGCACTACACTTAAATCTGACTCCTCAATCATCGGTAGTTGATGATGCCTGTCTAATTTCATCGCCTGTAAACATCGATTAATCCCAGCAACCGCTTGATTATAAACCTCAATCTTTTGCTCAACTTCCTCTTGCATTCGCTGATTCTGTTGAATCTTATCCTCCGCTTCTTTTTCCAAGGTTTGCTCTAAATACGCACGAGCATTGGGATACTGCTGTAAAATACGATCCGCTTGTTCATCGGTCATTGGTAATAACATTGTTTTTAGAGTTTGATTAACCGTTTGGCGGAAATTGCGGCGAATAGATTTTGAGACTTTGGGTTCAAAATCTAATTTCAATAACTGTCGAATCGCGGGTTCGGCTTCAATCATACTTTCAGCATCATACCCTTGAGAGGTTTGCTGTAAGGTTTCCCGGAATTGATAAATTGAAAATGTCCCTTCATCATAAAAACGGGGACTCTCTCGCACATATCTGTCACACTCGGTTCGCGCTTCACTGGCTAACGCCTGACACACTTGCTTTTCCACTACCTTTAACTGTTGATCAATTCCGCCATCATTGCCCAATAATCGATAGAGTTGACTGTAATAATCACTGCGGCGGACTTGTTCCATCAGATAAGCAAAAAAGTGAGAGGCTACCTTTTGAGAGGCTTTGACTAAAACATCTTCTAACTGATTCGCCAAATCATAAAGCGCCTCGACTAAAACCGCAATTAAGGGGGCGGTTGCATTGCGAGGATGACTGCGAGTGGCGCGACTATAGGCTTGGGCGACGGAGAATGTATTGAGTAATTCATCAAGGCGTTGAATCATTTGAGTTTGAAGTTGGCGAAATTCTATCTCAAAGGCATCACAGCTATTGGTTACCGCCTGATTTACTTCTTCAGCGATGTGAATACAAAACTCCCTTCCCACTTGTTGTAATTCTTGATTCAGCCGTTCTAACTCCTGGGCTTTCATCGCCTCTATTTCGTGAGGTTGACTATCTAAATCTCGCTGAATCCCCAGATAATGTTTCTTGAGATTAATGCATAGGGGTTGTAAGTCATCAGCTAGATTGGCAAATAACTGCGGACGCTTTTCCTCGGTAAGATAGCGAGTAATGGATGTGCGAAACTCTTCAATTCCACTATCTTGAATCAGTTTATCCAGGAGTGGTAGTCCCCATTCTCTAAGAATTCGCACATAGTTTTCTTCGGGGGTTTCATACCCGCGGACAGAGGGTTTAAACTCACTCCCCACAAATTTACCCGAACCACAATACCGATTAAATTCATTCACGAATTGTGGCGTTTCATTTTGACTACCTATCCCTCTGACCGCCTGGGCTAAAATAGAATCTAAGCCAAAGCGATCGCGTTCTGTGGTATGCTTAATTTGACTGCCATAAAATCCCAGTAATCCGCTGGTTTTATGAACCTTGGGTGTATCCCAGAATTGGCGACGAATTAAATCATCGAGTCGCTGTCGCAACTGGCTGTTATACCAGGTTTCATCAATACGATTGAAAATATAAAAGACGCGATCGCGAATTCCTGGATTACTACGAATCGTTTCCAGGAGTTGCGTTTCCTCCGTTGTCATATCCCCAGCTAAGGCGGGTTTCAACACACAAACCACGGCGGAGGTTTCAGGATTTTCTATCTTGGTATAGGTTAACTGGGCATCTTGTTTAACTGGTGCATCAATTCCTGGCATATCAATTAAAACATTACCATCCTGTAATAAGGGATGATGGCAATAATATTCAATCCGCTTGAGAACCGCACTATTACTTCCCCGACGCGCATAACCTGCTGCTTCTTGGAGATTAGAAAAATCAAACTGTTCCATCGAATACGTCGCATGGCTGGTAGAATGGACGCGATCGCGGTTTGCTAAAAACCCTGCCATTAGCAAGTCCAATGCCTTTGCTTGTTTGGCGCGTTCTGATTTACTTTCTCCGCCTTCCTGCTGAATAATCTCTTGACATCCTTGGCGTAAAGTGTTAATTTCACCCGGTTGATGAATATGAGCGGCGGCTTTTGCGGCGGCGGATAATCCCAATTTCTGACATAGGGCTACCCCCTGTTCCCGAATCTCTGCTTCACTCAAAAATGTCAGCACCACTCGTTCTTGATCTGTATCCGCATAGGCGATATAACATTCTGTACCTGTGGCGTGTCCCTCGGCACTATAAAGTAGTTCCCGTTCTAATAGTGCATTAATTAGCATCGATTTACCCGCACTAAATGCACCCGCAAAGACAATCTCAAATATGGGAGAAATGGCTTTTTGTAGAGAGGCTTGCACAGATGTGATATCCTGGGATGCGCGTAATGATGGCTCTTGATGTAGTAATTGCAGAAGACTGTCTACTTGGGCTTGCAGATTTTTACCTTGAGCTGGCGTGGATGTCATGATAGTAGCGATTGAGCGAAAAGGTGTTTAGTTTGATTGTATCGCCAGTTTAATTTAGAACTTACGCATTGACAAAGTGAACAGAATGTGTATAAAAAGCAAACTTATTTGATCCCATGGTGATCTATTCTTCGATTGAGACAACAAACTGGGAAGACGCAATCGCTCCTTTGTACTAAACTAGAAGTCGCAACGCCAGACTATCGGGAGCATCCCAATTTGGCACGTTTGCTCTTTGAATAGGGCTGAAACCCTTGAAATTGCGTTACTTTGGGTAATGCTTTGTCCAAAACGGAATGCTCCCAGACTATCTCATGACTAATCGACCCGACAAGCTAGCTATTCTCTAAACCAACAGGTTTCTTTCACTTATTTCCCGAAAGATGTTGACGCACTGGAATTTGGAGAACAAACTCGGTTCCCTGTCCTAAATTACTGTGACAGAAAAGCTGACCCCCATGTTTTTCAACAACGATTTGATAGCTAATTGATAATCCTAAACCTGTCCCTGTCCCCACCGGTTTAGTCGTAAAGAAGGGATGAAATAGTTGTTGCTGAACTTCCGCCGTCATTCCGGGACCATTATCAATAATTCGGATCGCGACCTCTTGGTTATCTACAATTTCAGTTTGCACTCGAATTGTGCTAGGGTTGGCTTTAAGTTCGTCTAATGACCGCTTTGTGTTTTGCTCATCAATGGCATCAATGGCATTGACTAACAAATTCATAAACACTTGGTTAATCTGTCCGGCGTAACATTCAACCTTCGGCAGATCACCATACTCTTTAATCACTTGAATACCCGGATTCTCGCCTCGTGCTTTGAGTCGATTTCGCAGAATCATCAGGGTGCTATTAATACCCTCATGAATATCTACGGCTTTCATTTCCGCTTCAGCGATACGAGAAAAATTCCGCAGGGAGTAGACAATTTCACAAATCCGCTCGGCTCCGACTTTCATCGAATCCAGAAGTTTAGGCAAGTCTTCTATCAAAAATTCCAGATCGATCGCGTCCATTTCGGACTGGATTTCGGGTGTGATCTGGGGATATTGCTGTTGATAGAGTTCGATTAACCCTAAAAGATCAGTAGCATAGTCATTGGCATGGACTAAATTACCATAAATAAAGTTAACTGGATTATTGATTTCATGGGCAACTCCCGCGACTAACTGCCCTAAACTGGACATTTTTTCACTTTGCACCAACTGCGCTTGGGTTTTCTGGAGTTTGGCGACAGTTTGCTCAAGCTGTTGGGCGTGGGTTAATGCTTTGGCTTCCGCTTGGCGACTTTGTTCGTAGAGTTCCGCTTGTTGGAGTGCGATCGCTAATTGATCGGCGATGGTACAAATCAACTCCACCTCGGCGTCTTGCCAATTGTAGGCTCGATTATCCATCATCAGCCCTAGAGCGCCCCAAACTGAGTTACCACAGTGCAGAGGAACCAACAACCACGCCCCCGGAAACTGTTGCGCGACGGCTGTATTGGTTTCATCTACAAAACAGCGGGTATCATTAATCCGCACTACTTCTAAGCGTTTGATTCGTTCAGCCAGGGGATTATTAGCATCAGGAATTTCTACACCCAAGGCTTTGGGCAAACAGTCACCCCGACAGGACTCGGCGACATTCACCCAGAGTTGGCGTTCGGGAAGATACTGGATAATTTGAGCGCGATCAACATATAAAAGGTTCTCAATTTCCTGGGTGGCGGTGGAAAAAATCGTGTCTAAGTCAAGGGAGCAACGAATCGCATGAGTTAGGTGATTGATCGCTTGTTCTCGTTTGAGGTGATACTGAGCCTGATGGTACAGTTGACTTTGACCGATCGCGATCGCAACTTGGTCGGCAATGGCGACGATTAATTCTACCTCTGAGTCTTGCCAGGAGTCGGGATGATTGGTTTTGCCTAAGGTTAAACTCCCTAATATCTGAGAATTAAAGTGTAAAGGAACCCATAACCAAGCTCCTGGAAAGTCTTGAGCTAAACCTTGGTTAAATGCACTTGTATCCTCGATGCGAATAATTTCTAATCGCTTGAGTCGTTCAGCCAAAGGATGATTTTGATCAGGAATTTCCTGTCCCAGCGTACTGCTATCCTCTAGAGAGCGGCGATAGTCTGCCACCGATAACCAACACTGGCGTTCTGGCACATATTGGACAATTTCCGCCCGATCCACGGGTAAGAGTTCGCCAATCTCTTGGACGGCTGTCTCAAAAACCGTGGTTACGTCCAATGAACGCCGGATGGCTTGAGTCACTTGATTGAGGACTCGCTCTCGCCAGAACAGAGATTTTGCCTGTTCGTAGAGTTGACTTTGTTGAATGGCAATAGCCACCTGAGAGGCTAACCCGTCGAGTAAGTCAATCTCAAAGGATTGCCAGTTCCGGGGTTGGCTACAGTGATGGGCAATCAGTAGTCCCCACAAGCGGGTTGGGCTTTGGCTGGGGGTTTGGACATCGGCTTGGGACGGTGGGATAGGTAGGGATTTGGTACTGTGGACAATTGGTACAACCAGGTTAGCCCGTACCTGGAACTTGGCGAGTAAGTCAATATAACATTGGCTCAGATTAGCGGCATAGATATCGTCTAGGGTTCTGACTCGACCTTGTTGGTAGAGTGAGAGGTAGGTTTTCTCAAAACAGGGGTCATAGATGCGGTTACCTAAAATCGAACACCAGCGCGGATCGACGGATTCGACAACCACCTCACCACTCCAGTCGGGATTGAAGCGTAAAATAATCACCCGATCGGTTTGCAGAACTTGTCGCACCTCCGCCACGGTGCGTTCGAGAATGTCCTCTAAGTTCAGCGATTGACGGATGCGTTGAGTAATTGCGCCGATTAACTGCTCTCGCTGAACCTGTTGTCGCAACGTGGCTTCTGCTTGCTGGCGTTGGTGGATTTCAGTTTGGGCTTGCTGATAGAGTTCCGATTGTTGAATGGCAACTGCTGTATGAGTGGAAAGATTTTGCAGCAACTCAATTTCCCACGGTTGCCATTTTCGCGGGGTTTGGCACTGTTGAGCCACAAGTAATCCCCACAAGCGTTCCTCATGGACAATGGGGATAACCAGGTTGGCTCTAACTTGGAATTGAGCTAATAATTCAATATGACAGTCGGTTAACCCAGCGTTATAAATATCTTCAACAGATTGGACGCGCCCTTTTTGGTAAAGGTGGATATAGTCTTCGGCAAAGTAGCGATCGTTGATCACGGTTCCGGAAATCGGTTTCCAGTTCACGTCAACGGATTCGACTTCCACGACACCACTCCCATCTCCATAGAGGCGAAAGACTAGCACGCGATCGCACGCCAAAATTTGCCGCACTTCGGCGACGGTGGTGTTGAGAATCTCGTCTAAGTCTAAGGAATAGTGAATCCGTTGCGCGATCGCCCCAATTAACCGCTCCCGCAGATATTGCTGTTGCACGGCTGTTTCGGTTTGCTTGCGATCGGTAATATCGATGCACGATCCGATATACCCTAAAAACTGACCACTAGGAGTAAATCGAGGCGTTCCTGTATCTAAAATCCAGCGATATTCTTGATCTGCTCGTCGCAAGCGATATTCCATACAAAAAGCTTGACGAGCATTAAACGCCTGCTGATACGTCTCTAAACAAGATGATAAGTCGTCAGAATGTACCCCCTCAGCCCAACCATTACCCAGTTCTTGTTCCAGAGTGCGTCCAGTAAACCGCAACCAGCCCTGATTAAAAAACGTACATAACCCATCTGTACCGGACATCCATAACAGCACAGGGGCATTATCTGCCATCGTGCGGAATCGGGCTTCACTCTCTTGCAGAATGTCTTGGGTGTATGGGTTCTCACTCAGTTGTTCCGGAGTTGGATCGGGTATGCTAGGCGTTAACCGATCAGCTTTTGGTTGCGATATGTCTGCAACGAACTGGCGATTCGTGCTATCACGCAAGCGATAAAGTATTGTTCCTCCCTGGATAGAAACTGGCTTAACATTAACCAATACAGTACGGGGTTTGCCTGTCTTATCGGTAATTTCTACTTCAACATTACGAACATTTCCCGCGACAGCTAAAGCTTGCCAATTCCAGGGTAAGTTGCCCAGCAGGTGAGTAATATTACCCAGAGCGCGGACTTCCGACAAAGAATAACCAAAAATAGAGGTTATATTAGGACAAATATAGGTAAAATCACCGTTGTCATTGGTGATTAAAACAGCTTCATCATGATTGCGATCGGGAGTTGGGAGCGACGCTGGTGACTTAGCCTCTGTCATCTCTTCACAAACGAGACTGATCACCGAATTCGAGGCGGTTATCGGCAGCAAACGGGTTTTTGCCTTAAGCCAAATCATCCTGCCATCTTTAGCAATTAATCGAGTTTCCCAGCGATGAATTTCAGTCGGATTCTGGCTTAGATGAGTCAATAGGGCTTGATATCGGCATTGGCTTTCTGGATCAAAAAGCCGATGAATTGGCTTTTGGACTAACTCCCAAAAATCATACCCCAAATAGGCTGCACCAAACTGACTTACATCCAAAATCACCCCATCAAAATTAAGGGTGAAATAAATGCAGGGAAGTGTCTCATACAATATCCGCATCCATTTTAGTTGATCCGGACTACTGCCTGTCCATGTTAATTTTCCAGGCTGATAATTCTTTTTCGCAATGTTCATCCATTGGGACTTTTTTAAATCGAATCTTTTCATAAGTTGACTCATGCCAATTCGATGATCAATTGAGGCATTGTCTCGATCATAACCCTCAAATTATTATTTATTTTTTCACCTTTAGAGGAATGGCTGTAAAAAATATTTAACTTTGACGGGAGATTCAGACAAGAGTTAGCCTCCTTCACTCCTGTCAAATTCCAGACTAGCTCCGAAACCCTTTTCCCCTGTCTTCAGAGAAGCTAAAGCGCAGCGATTTTTCTTACCTGGTTATCGCTCGCCATTTATCTCTACTTTTTCTTTTTCCCAGACGCACTGAACTTGGTGATTATATCATGTCAAACTTTGCCAATAAAAAAACACGGCTTGTTTCCGTCTCTCCAGATTCCTGCGTCCGTTTCTCATTCACAGGTTCAATTAGACATGATATGACAATCCATACAGTTTTTGGGCTATCTAATCATAAGCTAATACAAATTTCCATTACTGTGACGGAATCCATGAATAAGTTTAAAAAACGTTATAAATCCGTTACGTATTTTGATTTACTATCCGGTTAAGTTTATTTATCTTTACCAAACCCCAAAGGGATGCACCCTAAATTTGCGTACCCTAAAACTCTTTATTATATCATATCTGTCTAAACAGTTACCCTTGTCTGGGAAAAATCCAGAGATGGGGGAGATGTTCACGTTAGCGAAGCGGGGCGAAGTCCAGGAAGAAAACTCACGCGCTATGCCCGATAAGCGGAGCGAAGGGCTTGTAGCAGGTCAAACCTTACACCTTCCCCCCCACACCGATCTAAAGACGTACCTGAGACAAATAGCTGCGGGGATCGAAATGACGGCTTGCCCGGATTTTTTCATAGTACTCCCGCTCAACTGACGTGATATCTTTTGGTGTAGCAATGACAATCCGCACCAGTTGATCACCGCGTCCACCTTTCGGTTGAGTCCAGCCTTTACCGCGCAACCGTAATGATTGACCTGAGCGAATCCCGGCTGGCACATTGACACTCACTTTACCATCCGGAGTCGGCACCTCAATCGTAGCACCCAAGACTGCCTCATCGGGCATCACTGGCACTTCACACAAGAGGTTATCACCCTCGAACTGGAAAAAGGCATGAGGTTTCAGGTCTACAATTAAGTACAAATCACCCCGTTGCTGGTTGTATGGGCTAACTTGACCCTTACCTCGAACCCGAATCCGACTTCCTGGTTTAGCACCGGGCGGAATCCGCACTTCGATGACTTCACTGCCCAAATTAATCCGTTTTTGCGTACCCCGGAAGGCGTCAGACCAGCTCAATGTAATTGTAGCTTCCCGATCAGCTCCTGCTCCTGCTGCTGCTTTGCCACTTTCATAGCCAGCGAAATCATTAAAGCCACCAAAGCCACTGCTAAAGTCATTAAAGCCAGCACCCGTGGCACCGCCTGGAGTAGAGCGATAGGTGTAGGTTCGACGACTTCCCGTCCCTCCTGGCGTCCCTGTAGCGGCTGTATTAAAGCGCCCTAGAAGTTCGTTAATAAACTCGTCAAAACTACCGTATTGACCAAAATCAAAATTACCGAAATCAACATTAGCCCCCCCGCCTCCAGGATATCCACCAACTCCGGCTTGCTTCCAGTACTGACCAAACTGATCGTATTTCTTGCGTTTTTCGGGGTCAGACAAGACTTCGTAGGCTTCATTCACTTCTTTAAATCGAGCCTCGGCTTGTTTGTCACCCGGGTTCATGTCTGGATGGTATTTCCGCGCCAGACGTCGAAAACTCTTTTTAATTTCATCCGCACTAGCCGTCTTGCTCACTCCTAGGACGGCATAGTAGTCTTTAAAGTCAGTTGCAGCCATGAAGGGTTTCTCCTCTACTCCAAGGATTTAATCGATAAACTGGGCTAATAGGTCTCTACCTCAAAGCTAGAGTAACAAACCCCAGCATGGGTTTAAGTTCGGATCTTTCTCACTCACGCGATCGCAATTTCCACACCTGACGCTTCAAATAGAGAAGCAGCGGCATTTTTCCCATCATGCCTTACCTCAACCTAATAAAGCATAACCCTAACTCAGTGTGGATAGCTAATAATCGTTAGCTTAGCTTAGCTTCTGGTGACTAACCAGTATAAACTACCCAGACCTGCCTAACGGCTGAGGTCTGGGTTTTCAGTAGCCCTGAAGTCATCGAACAAGCTAAGCTGAACATATCTGGGAGTTCGGTTTAGCTTGCACGATAACCCCGTGCCTCCAGGCTGGTTTATAGACAGCCCCACAAGTGCAATATTATTGGCTCCGTTGAAATCAGCGTCTCCATGCCAGCCACAATGCTCGCACTTGAAAATCTTGCCACTACGGTAAGACTTTCCTTTTACAGGGTGAATGTGCAGGCAATTGTGACACATTTGGGAGGTATAGGCAGGGGAAACAGGGATAACCTGAACACCAGCGCCAAGGGACTTGTACTCAATGAACAGGCGCAATTGGTAAAACGCCCATGAATTAGAGCGTCTGCGTTCAGTCTTGTTTCTGGGTTGCTGGTTAGTTCTTTCCCTAATCCCGGTTAAATCTTCTATAGCAATTGAGGCACTTAACTCAACCGCTCGTTTGACCACTGACTTGGAAATGTTGTGATTGAGCCATTGTTGATAACGTCTCTCCCTCCCCGACAGCCGTTTCAAAACTTCCCGGCATCTACGCCGAGTTGTCCTCGTGCCTTTCGGGGCTTTCTTCTGGAGAGATGCCCTAACTTGAGAAAACTTATCTCGAACTGATTGGATATGCAAACCGTCCCATTTTTTCTCTTCAGACGTAACGGCGATGTCGCGCCGCCCTAAGTCAATGCCAATTACTTTGTCGGTAATTGGCGAGTCTGGGGCATCATCTTTGATTTGGATGTGCAAGTAGAACTGACGATCACGGTGTTTGCATAATTGAGCAGAAGTCGGGTTTCTCCCTTTGAGTTTTCCTCTCTGGTAGTTGCCGACTTTTAATTTAACTCGCTCTCTACCGTGAGTAGTTGCAAGGCTTACCGTCCAATCATGTTCGCGAAACCGAAACAAGTCTTTGTCACAGTCGATGCTGGTTGGGGCAAACCATTTAACCGGCTTACCTTTGTGTTTAGCTACTTTGTGTTTAGCTACCTTGCGGTTAGCTGCTACACGCGCACAAGCTCTGACTGCCATGTTGGCCACGAGGTTAAACTCGTTCTTGATGGTTTGGTAAGTCAGAGACTGAATCGCAATTTTGTTAGTCAGCTTTGGATCTGTGTGTTGATTGACATAGTTGCAAGCATCAGCAAACGCCTGAAGGGTTGCCTCAATTTTGGCAGCTTGTTCAGGCGTAGGTTGAAGCTTTACGACTATCGTCAGCACTTGTTTCATGGCTACCATTATACCAACGGGGGTTACAGACGCGATGAAAGAAGCGTCTGTACAAATGGAAGTGCTACGGGTATCGAACCCTTGCACTTCCCGCTCTCCCCCTACCCCTTACTTCGTTGAAGGGGTAGCCCCTCGCGATTCGGGTGGATTTCCCGGTATCCTGTTCCGGAAGACAAGAGAGTTGACATCCTCCCTCGCCGGAGACGAGGGATTCCTAAACCTCACGATTTAGGTTTCTGCTTCTTTCCCCTTCGACTAGCGAGAGAGGTTTTTCGCAACTGCCCCTTGGACTTATGCCCATCAGGTCTTATGTTCGCTCCACAGACTATCACCGCAAGCCCTGCGGCGAGAATATTATTTGCGGCATTAATGTCTCGGTCATGGTGGGTTCCACACTCTGGACAATCCCATTCCCTGACATCAAGCGGCAATTTATCAACAATGTGACCACAGTGTCCACAACGCTTAGAACTGGGAAACCATCGGTCAATCTTAACCAGTGTCCTACCGTACCACTGGCACTTGTATTCCAACTGACGAACCAGTTCACTCCAGCTTGCATCAGCAATCGCTTGAGCCAACTTATGGTTTTTCATCATGCTCTTCACCGCCAAATCTTCGACAGCAATCGTTTGATTTTCGCGTACCAATCGAGTCGTCAGCTTGTGAAGGAAATCTTGGCGGTTGCAATCAAGGAGGTAATACCTGCATCAATCCCAATCGCTTTATCAAGTTGAGATAGCAGTTTGACAGTATGCTCCTCAACACCTCGGCTCCGCTCGGTGTTGACGCTGAGCGGAGCCGAAGCGTCAACCAACAGAGAGACAAACCATCGCCCAGAAGCATCCAACCTTACTGTAACCGTAGAGGGTTCACAGTTTTCTGGAAGGGTACGACTCCAGCGAATTGGCAGAGGTTCACAACATTTTGCCAACCACAATTGCCCATCCTTCCACTTAAAGGCAGAACGAGTAAACTCAGCACTACCACCATTCCGCTTCTTTTTGAAGTTGGGGTATTTAGCACGACCTGCCCAGAAATTGGTAAACGCTTTTTGCAAGTTCCTCAATCCCTGCTGCAATGGTACACAGCTCACTTCATTAAGAAATTGCTTGTCTTCTTGCTTTTTCCAATCTGTCAGCATAGCGGATGTCTGTTTGTAGTCAATCCGCTCTTGCCTTTCATACCAGCCTTCAGTTCGGGTGTGCAACGCCAAGTTGTAGACCAACCGAACACAACCCAACGTGCGGCGCAAGAGTTGTTCTTGTTCCGGCGTTGGGTAAAAGCGGTATCGGTAGGCGCGTTGAGTCATGCCTCACATTCTATCACATTCCCTGTAAAAACTGTAAACGGTAACCGGAGGCGCGGCTTTCCTCCCGTCGCTAAAAGCCAGGGTCTCCAGCCGCTTGCGAAAGATGAGGGAGGACACAGATCGAGATCTGTGTCAACTCAAAACTCAAACTTTCTTTTCCTCATCTCCCTAGTCATTAATCAAGACCTAAATGACCGTTCCATCGGGAATTACGGCATTTTTGAGGACAACGACAATGCCATTGCGGATCAAAAAGCCTTGTTTTTCCCGTTCAGCTTCCTCAACGTGATCTTTGTTGACAATTTGAACATCGTGACCAATGCGAGCATTTTTGTCAATGATGGCACGGCGAACTGTGGTTCCTGCACCAATCCCTAAGGGTACACGTCCCGTCTCTACGTTGGATTGACGTTCGGCAAAGGGTTCATAGAAGTCACATCCCATAATCAGAGTGTCTTCAATCACACAATCGGCTTCAATGCGAGAGCGAACTCCCAATACCGAGTGATGGATACGACAATCTTTAAGAATACAACCTTCTCCAATAATCGATTGCGTCACATGACTATCCAAAAGTTTAGTCGGAGGCAAATAACGGGCGCGAGTATAAATCGGTGCCTCTTTGTCGTAGAAACTAAACGGTGGCTGGGGTTGGCGAGTTAACGCTAGATTAGCCTCATAGAACGCTTCAATGGTACCAATGTCTTCCCAGTAGTCGTTGAACAAGTAGGCTTGAACGTTATGATCTCCTGATGCCCCGGGGATGATTTCTTTACCGAAATCGGTTTGTTCGGGGTTGGCTTGCAACAACTTAATCAACGCCTCTTTACTAAAGACGTAAATTCCCATCGAGGCAATATAGGGTTTTTCCTTTGCCTCATCGGGTTTCAACCCTAAAACCGTCGTATCCACCTGCATTTGCTTCAGCGCATCCCCTTTGGGCTTTTCACTGAAATCAATTACCCTGCCGGTGTGATCAATTTTCATCAAACCAAAACTGGTTGCCAGTTTTTCACCGATAGGCACCACAGAAAGGGTGATATCAGCTTTCGTTTCACGGTGGTGTTCCACGAAATGGCGATAGTCCATCCGATAGAGATGGTCGCCAGACAGAATGATATATTCATCAACATCACACTCCTCTAGAAGCCACAAATATTGACGAACCGCGTCTGCTGTGCCCTGAAACCAGCTAGGATTTTCAGCAGTTTGCTGGGCAGCTAGAACTTCAACAAATCCGTCGGTAAAGCCAGCAAAGTTATAGGCACGGGTAATGTGCCGATTCAAGGACGCTGAGTTAAATTGGGTAAGAACGTAAATTTGATAGATCTCGGAGTTGATGCAGTTACTGACCGGAATGTCAATCAGGCGGTACTTACCCGCCAAAGGAACAGCCGGTTTAGCCCGCAATTTGGTTAATGGATAAAGGCGGGTGCCCGCGCCACCTCCGAGAATGATACCTAATACTCTTTTCACGAAACACCTCTGGAATGCCGATAGACTCTCAAGTCTTAGTGTCCGCTTGTGTGGAACTCTTTTCAAGAGGGTAAGGGAGAAAGTTGACTCTCTCCAAAGAAAGAAAAACTCAAAAAACGGCGGGAATAGAGGCACGAAGAGAGACTTCTACCCCAACTAGAGTAATAATTTGAGCCGGGTGTCCCCCTCAACGCTGGAGTTGAACTGGTGAGTTCTACGCCGTTATTATAAATTTCCATTACATTGGGATAAAGAATGGCAAAGGAAGTGAGAGATGTCAGCACAACTGTTACTGGTCGATGACGAACCGGGGATTCGGGAATCAGTCCCCGCCTATTTAGAAGAGGTGGGAGGGTTTACTGTCGATGTTGCCAGTAATGCCAATGATGCATGGCAAATGTTACAACAAAAAACACCGGATCTTGTGATTACGGATATTATGATGCCTCAAGTCGATGGGTATCAGTTTCTTAAGAAACTGCGAGAAGACCCTCGTTTCAAATCACTGCCGGTGATATTTCTCACGGCTAGAGGCATGACCACAGACCGGATTCAAGGCTATCAGGCAGGTTGTGATGCTTATTTGTCTAAACCATTTGATACAGATGAATTAGTCGCCATTGTGGAGAATTTGCTGGAACGTCGTGCTACCACGGCTCAGGAAACAGCGGGTACGGCAGATTTAGGGAATATCGAAAAAGAGCTAACTGCGATTCGGGAAATGTTGGCTCAACGGGGTAATATTTCTCAAACTCCCCCACCCATCCGCATTGACTTTACGCCGCGAGAGCAAAGTGTTTTGGATTTGGTTGCCCAAGGGCTGATGAATAAAGAAATTGCCCGCCGCCTGGAAACCAGTGTCCGCAATGTGGAGAAATATGTCAGTCGCTTGTTTAGCAAAACTGGAACCAATAGTCGTACAGAGTTAGTCCGTTATGCACTGGAACACGGCTTGACCCAGTAATATGATGTCCGGCAAATCACCCATAATAAAAATTTCACCCCATCTTCCCCTCACCCCCTCAACCCATCACCGTAATTTCAGACTGTGGATTTATTCTACGAAAAAGCGGCTACACTAGCCCATCCTTCATTTTGATGATTCCCACCGCTCTCGGTTTGTGGAGTCAACTACCCCCGATAAATGACAAGGAACAACGAATAGGAATTTTATAGCTTTAACTTATATTAAGTATAAATTAAATTAATATTAAAAATATGAATTGATGACCGAATCCCTAACTATCATGAAGTCACAACTTCGATCAAGTTCAGGGAAAAACGTCTAAAAAGGTCTAAGGGAATAACTAGTATAGTGCGGTAAAAAGCAGTGACCCTGTAACAAGCCGTAACCCAGTAAACATTCATAGATGCACTTACGGTTGCTGATCACGAATCACTGATACTAGGCTCTCGACCGACTATGTGGGTGTCGTCTTGCTTTCTCTAGAGTACCTTTTCAGTAAGCAAAATTGTCGGCTGAAGTTCCTGACAAAGAGTAACAATAACTACAGAAAATAAATTTTGGGCAGACTACTTTTGACGAATTTTAATCCCTAACTGCGATTACGGAACTGACGTTCTATCTAGAGAGAGTCAATTAGAAATTTTATCTGGATTTGAATAAATTGGCAGAGCTTTGAAAACATTCTGAATAGAAATTAGACCGAGAGTAGGCGTGTACAACTGTAGTTCAGTTTATAAACTGTCACAGTTGAATTTACTACAGCCTGATCTTCCATTTTAAATAACAGTCAAACTGAGTAGAAACAGGTTCTTAGGCAAATCTTATGTTATCGGTGCTAGACCCTACCCAAAACCCCAACACTATATCGCTGAAAGTTCTCATCGTCGAAGATGGTTACCAAACGATAAAACTATTGGGAGAAGGATTATGTTCTGAAATTAGATATTCGTTTATTATTCAACAAGTTAGGCAGAGTTGTCAAGCCCTAACTCGATTAAGTCAGGAAGCGTTTGATCTTCTCGTCGTTCATTTGTCCCACGCTGATCCTCACGTTTTCGATACGGTTACTCAGATAAAACAGTTGGGCTTAACCCTGCCAATTCTCGGATTAAGGGCTAACCAGGATGAACCCTTAACCCTGCAAGTTATCCAAGCGGGGACACCGGATGATCAGGTAACGGAAAATCTCAAAAGTTACCGATTAATTCGGGCATTTCGTCATGCGATTGACAGTCAGCAACGCCAAGAATGCCAACGTCTGAATCAGGAAAAATATCAGTCGGTTATCGATAATGTCAAAGAAGTTATTTTCCAAACTGATACCCATGGACATTGGACATTCCTGAATCGGGCTTGGACAGAAATTACTGGCTTTTCAATTGCTGAAAGTATCGGAACATCCTTTTTAAACGGTATTCATCCGGATGACTGGCAAAAGGGACGAAACAACTTTGATGCGCTGATTACTGGAGTCCAACAATCCTGTCGCCCTACGGTACGCTACCTGACGAAATCGGGTGAAATTCGTTGGTTGGAGGTACATGCGCGGATAAATTTTGCCGCCGATGGTACGGTTTCGGGAACCACAGGAACCCTAAATGATATTACGGAACAGGTGTTAACCCAATCCGCCTTACGCATTTCCGAAGAACGACTGCAAATGGCGTTATCTGGGAGTGATTTGGGATTATGGGATTGGCAATTAATCACTGGAGATATTTATTTTAATCCGCAGTGGAAAGCGATGCTGGGGTATGCAGAAGACGAAATCGACGATAATTTTCAGGCGTTTGAACAATTGGTGCATTCTGAGGATTTATCAAGAGTAAAAGCTGTATTAAAGGCTTATATAGATAGATTGATTCCTATCTATGAAGTCGAATTTAGGATGCGATGTAAAACAGGGGAATGGAAGTGGATTTTGTCTCGCGGTAAAGTCTTTGAGTGGGATGAAGCAGGGAACCCAGTAAGGATGACAGGGACTCATCGGGATATTAGCGATCGCAGACAAGCGGAGGAGGCTTTGCGAGAGTCAGAAGCCGGAGAACGCAAAAAAGCGTATCAATTAGAACTTGCCTTGTGTGAACTTAAAAATGCCCAAGCGCAGTTGGTACAAACGAAAAAAATGGCATCCTTAGGACAGTTAGTGGCGGGAATTGCCCATGAGATTAATAATCCCATTGGTTTTATTTCCGGAAATGTTGGCTTTGCCCATCAATATGGGTGTGATTTGCTCAAATTGATCGATCTCTATCAACAGTATTATCCTCACCCTGTTGCCCCGATTCAAGAGCAAATGGAAGCGGTTGAGCTTGACTTTCTCAGGACAGATTTTCCCAAAGCCCTCAACTCGATTCGAGAAGGCGTTGTTCGGGTTCAAGATATTGTGCGATCGCTCCAGCATTTTTCGCACCTGAATGAAGCCCAGATGAAGACAACTGATTTACATCAGGGGTTGGAGAGTACCTTGATACTCTTACAGAATCGCCTCAATAAAAAGCCTAACATACCCGCTATTGAAGTGAATAAACAATTGAGTAGGTTACCTAAAGTAGAGTGTTATCCGGGGCAACTGAATCAAGTGTTTATCAATATTCTCGGTAATGCGATTGAGGCGTTAGACGAAAAAAGCCAGCAGAATGATTCCTTCATACCCCAGATTAGAATTAGTACGGAAATAGCTGAGTTAAACTCAACTGTGATTATTCGGATTTCCGATAATGGTTTAGGTATTCCTGCTCATTTGCAAGAGCATTTGTTTGAACCGTTTTTCACCACAAAACCTGTAGGACAAGGGACAGGATTGGGATTAGCCGTAAGTTATCAAATTATTGAGAAACACAAAGGAAAAATTACCTGTAATTCTCAAATGGGTATCGGCACAGAGTTTGTGATTGAAATCCCGATCACGCTGAGCCATAAAACGGAACAATTGGGTCAAATTAAATGGTTACGCCAAGCCATCGGCGCTTGAGGTTGGTTGTCATGCACTGTAAGGATAAAGAGACTGGGTGTAGGGTGTAGGATGTTACCTATCCTGAAGAGAGATGATCGTCCCAAGCTTTTGCTGTATACTCTGACCCTAGGGCGCAAATATTATCATCTGGTCAAGTTTACTAAAGGTAGATTTATACTATTTTACTGCCAAATTGGCATGTGTTGATGGCAAAAATATGATTATTGGAACGACTGAAATTAGTTCTCGGTCTTTCGCCAGTCTGAGTCCCCAGGGTGAGTATGTATTTTTAGAGGCAAATCCTAGCCCGATGTTTTTACATGTCGAGTCTCAAACGGGTTTTCCCATCACTCAAGAATTAGTTAAGCGTTTAATGAATTAGCTTTAGGCAAAAACTCTCCTTTAATGGATAGGTTTATTTACACTATTTAATATTAAAAAGCTTCTCTATTAAATATAAGCTGTTTTTTGTATTTAATTATACAGTAATTGCTTTTCGTTTACTCGTTGAATAGTTACAACAAAACAATCTATTCATCAGAGGTATTCTATGCCCGACGTTCTATTTAAAGTAGACCTCACTAAACCCATGTCAGAACAGGAGTTAGTCGGTCATAATCGCTGGCATCCTGATATTCCCGCCGTGGTTTCTGTTAATCCTGGCGATGTCTTTCGCATTGAATGTAAAGATTGGACAGATGGGCAAATTAAAAATAATGATAACCCCGATGATGTGCGGGATGTAGATTTAACGGTGGTGCATGTGTTGAGTGGACCTATTCATGTGAATGGGGCGCAACCGGGGGATATTCTGGTTGTTGATTTATTAGATATTGGTGCATTACCAGGGGATGAATGGGGCTTTACGGGTATTTTTGCTAGAGAAAATGGTGGTGGATTTCTCACAGATCATTTTCCCAATGCGGCTAAAGCGATATGGGATTTACAGGGGATTTATACTCATTCTCGTCATATTCCCGGCGTGCGATTTGCCGGAATCACTCATCCCGGTTTAATTGGGTGTGCGCCGTCAGCAGAATTATTGGCACAATGGAATAAACGGGAAGCGGAATTGGTGGCAACAAACCCTAATCGTGTGCCACCCTTAGCGGCATTACCCAACCCGCAAAATGCGATTTTAGGGTCGTTAAAAGGGGCAGAATTTGACCGAGTTGCCGCTGAAGCCGCCCGCACGGTTCCGCCGCGTGAACATGGGGGAAATTGTGATATTAAGAATCTATCGAGAGGGTCACGGATTTATTTCCCAGTCTATGTAGATGGTGCAAAACTGTCTATGGGAGATATTCATTTTTCCCAGGGAGATGGTGAGATTTCATTCTGCGGTGCGATTGAAATGTCGGGTTATATTGATCTGCACGTCGATATTATTAAAGGGGGTGTGGAAAAATATGGGATGACTAACCCAATTTTTAAGCCGGGTCCCGTTGAACCGCGCTATTCTGAGTATTTAGTTTTTGAAGGGATTTCAGTTGATGAGGTAACTGGGCAGCAATATTATTTAGATGCTCATGTCGCTTATCGGCGAGCATGTTTAAATGCGATTGAATACCTGAAAAAGTTTGGATTTACGGGAGAACAAGCCTATTTACTGTTAAGCTGTGCGCCGATTGAAGGGCGGATCAGTGGAATTGTGGATATTCCTAATGCCTGTTGTACATTAGCTTTGCCCACGGAAATTTTTAATCAGCCAATTCTGCCAACTTAGTATAAGAAAGTAGAGGGTAGAAGGTTATCAGGAGAAAAAAGATATGCCGTTGTACGAATTTCGCTGTGATACTTGTGGGGATTTTGAGAAATGGCGCACATTGGCAGAAGCAGGAACACCGCTGCTTTGTCCAACCTGTCAGGTGGTAGCGAAACGGGTATTTTCTGCGCCCATGGTGAATTTAAATTCGGGGAGTTTACCCAAACCAAAGGAACCGCGACTGGTGAAGCGTTCTACAGAATCGACAACACCAAAGTATAGTCAGCATAAAAATGGACGCCCTTGGATGGTGAGTCATTAACATTAATTAGAGGTCAATTGAGCAAAAGATAAGAGGCAGAATAAGACAATTTGTCGGCGCGGGTTGTACCGATAAAGTTATTAATAAAACTGATAACTGGACTCAACCCGCCCTTAGGGAAAATTACAGGAAAAGGACAATTGAGCGATAAAAAATAGGCGGACTAAAAATGGTGCAAGGTCTGAGTTAAAACTCACCCACTTATGCAACAATAAAAATGGCAACGTGCCGCTTTTTGCAAAATTCAGTCATGCCAGTCCGTTCATGTCCTCTTCCTTGCCCCAAATCTTATTAGTTGATGATACTGTGGCTAATCTGCAATTAGTCTCAGATTTTTTAATGAAAGCAGGATTTAACGTCCTCGCGGTTAAAAGTGGCATCCAAGCGTTAAAAATTGTGGCAATAACCGAACCGGATCTAATTTTGTTGGATGTGGTGATGCCAGAAATGGACGGGTTTGAAGTCTGTCGTCGTTTAAAAGCGCAGGAGGAAACCCAAGATATTCCAGTTATTTTTATGACAGCCGTTGCCGATCGCGCGAATCCTAGTTACAAGATTAAGGGGCTAAAACTGGGTGCTGTAGACTATATCAGCAAGCCAATTCAGCTTGAAGAGGTGTTACTTCGTGTCCAGACTCACCTGCAACTACGGGCGTTAACCCAGCAACTCACCGAACAAAATGCCTGCTTACAGCAAGAGATTCGCGTGCGTCATCAAACCCAACAGATCCTGCAAGAAACGGAACGTCGATGGCGATCGCTCTTAGAGAATGTGCAACTACTGGTTGTTGGCTTAGATTGGCAGGGGGATGTGGAGTATATGAACCCCTTTGGCTTAGGCTTAACTGGCTATACTTCAGCCGAAGTTTTCGGGAAAAACTGGTTCAATACATTTATCCCATCCTCCGAGCAGCCGCAGCTTAAACAAACTTTCCATGAACTTTTATACCACAACAGCCACGCCTACTACCAGAACTCCATTCTGACCAAATCCGGTGAAGAACGACTGATTGCGTGGAATAATACCGTGCTAAGAGATATTACTGGCGCGATCGCAGGAATCATGAGTATTGGCGAAGATATTACCCAGCGTCAAGCTGTGGAACGGATGAAAAATGAATTTATTTCTCTGGTTAGTCATGAACTTCGCACCCCACTCACCTCAATGCGCGGTTCTCTGGGTTTGCTTAAGATGGGAGTCTATGATAATCAACCCGACAAAGCCAAACGGATGTTAGATATTGCGGTAACAGACTGCGATCGCTTAGGGCGATTGGTGAATGACATCCTTAGTTTAGAACGCTTGGATTCCGGTCAAGTGACGCTAGTTAAGGAAGTCTGCGATGTGGCAGATTTAATCAAACATTCCGTCGAAGCGATAGATGCGATCGCGGAGGCGGCGGGAATTGCAATCCAGGTGACTCCCCTATCGGCTCAAGTTTATGTTGCGCCTGATACGATTATTCAAACCCTGACGAATCTGTTGAGTAATGCGATCAAGTTTTCTGAGAGTAATACGACGATCACCGTGGGTGTCCAACATCAATCAGATTGTATTTTATTTCACGTTACCGACCAAGGACGAGGAATTCCCACGGAACACCTTGAACGCATCTTTGGGCGATTTCAGCAAGTCGATGTTTCCGATTCCCGCCAAAAAGGAGGTACTGGTTTAGGATTGGCGATTTGCCGCAGCATTATCCAGCAACATGGGGGGGGGATTTGGGCGGAAAGTACCCTAGGTTCTGGAAGTACCTTTTATTTTACATTGCCAGTTTATAAAGAATCAGTTCAGTAATATCTAGTTATTTTTCATTCACCGTTTGTCCGGCAATCCCCAACTTCAACAAAGTAAGTTGGGGTTGTTGAACTGCTCCTCTGAGGGAACGACAACGGCACGTTTAAGAACTGGCTTGGGGAAATCGAGCCAGGAGTTGCTCACGGGATAGCTGAGGCAATTGTGAGAGGTATTGGCTTAAGTCTTGGGGAGGTAATCCTAATAAAGGAGTGACCAGTGCGGTGAGTTGAGCGTCCAATTCTCCAAAACGAATTCTGAGTAAATTTTCGACAATAAAACGCTGTGCCTGTTGAATTCCTGATTCACTATTTTCGAGTTGAGACAGTTGCAGTAGAAAGGGAGTTAACTGCTGAGAGGGCAATGCCGATAAGGGAGTGATTAAAGCAGCGAGGGTAGAGGTTAACTGTCCCAAGCGAGTCTGGAGAACGTTTTCGAGCATCAGCCGATGTCCCTGTTGTAGTCCTTGTTGTAATCCTTGTTGTAATCCCTGTTGTAATCCTTGTTGTAATCCCTGTTGTAATCCCTGTTGTAATCCCTTCTGTAATCCCTGTTGTAATCCCTCCTGTAATCCCTGTTGCATAGCTTCTTCCCTGGCTTGTTGCCGAGCCGCATCCAGTTGTTGCCGATAAAGGGGTGCTAATGCCATAATTAACTCCCTCTCCTCTGTGTCTAAGGGTTGTTCTTGATTGGCTTGTAAGTTGGCTTGCAAGTTATACAATAACTCTAGCGTAGACTCCCGCCGTTGGCTGTCTTCGGGTAATGCGGTGATCTCCTCGATGGCTTGCTGTTGGACTCTGCCCTTTCCCAGAAGTCTCAGCCATAGGGTTTGGGGGGTACGGGGGAGTTGGTGGATGACGACGATGGCTGTTCGGAAAGCCTGGGGGAGAAAGTAGAGTCCACTTAACCAGTTTTGCTCATCACTGAAGGCTGCAAAGCTATCGAGTAAGGGTGTTGAGGCGGTGGGGGTGAGTATCCATAATTGGGAGAGTTCACTCAGATTAATGGAAGTGGACTCCCGTCTGGCGCGTCGTCTCAATTCCCGATGTAGGTCAAACAGTTTCGCCAGACAATCACAAATTTGATCGGCGGTGACGGCGTTGCGAAAAGGTTCAAAGACAGCAGGAGTTGTGACAAAGCGCCCTAAAAGTCCCAGAGAGAGGAGGTAGTCATCTGAGATAGAGGTGGGGATAAATAAAACGTCAACCTCTCGCACTTCCCCAGCAATGTCACGACTGGTTTCCACTTTTCCGATTGGGGACAAGAGTTGGTCAAGATAATCCTTGGCAAATTGGTCATGGGGAAATCGAGTCATTGAGGGATGGGGATAGTCTACGACTGTAGAAGTTTATCTTACATTGTTGCCAGTCTAAGCTGTTCGGCATTTAAATCTTAATGTCAAGAATTACGAAATCCTTGTATGTAGTGCGAGCATCTTGCCTTGATCTGTCAGTCATTTTTCCACCGTTCCCATCGCCAGATATTTTGGCTTTGGCTTAAAGTGAAGATAGGTTGAATACAAATTTTTAAGATTCACCCGTTAAGGACTTGACTTCTAAACATTTTTATGATGCAGTACAGACGATTTGGACGCACTGAACTACACATGCCAGTATTCTCCTGTGGCGGGATGCGGTATCAATTCAAATGGAAAGATATGCCCGCCTGGTTAATTCCGAAAGATAATCAACGCAACTTAGAAGCAACCATTCGTCGCTCGATTGAAGTCGGTATTAATCATATTGAAACAGCGCGGGGTTATGGTACATCAGAAATTCAGTTAGGCAAAATTTTGCCCAAATTTCCCCGTGATCAATTAATTGTCCAGACAAAAGTTAGTCCTAAACCAGATCCCAAAGAATTTCTACGTCAGTTTGAGCAGTCGTTGAAATTCCTCAACCTTGACTATGTTGATTTGCTGGGAGTTCATGGCATAAACACACCGCAATTGCTCCAGGATAGCATTCGTCCTGGAGGCTGTATGGATGTGGCGCGTCAGTTACAAGCCCAAGGTAAAGTGCGGTTTATTGGCTTTTCTACCCACGGTGCTAAGGATTTAATTGTCAAAACTATTGAAACCGATCAGTTTGATTATGTTAATCTGCACTGGTACTATATCAATCAATTTAATTGGACTGCAATTGAAGCCGCAACTCGCCATGATATGGGCGTTTTTATTATTAGTCCATCGGATAAAGGGGGAATGCTGTATAAACCGCCACGGCGATTAGTTGAACTTTGTAAACCATTGAGTCCAATGGTATTTAATGATTTATTTTGCCTGTCTCATCCCCAGGTGCATACCTTGAGTTTAGGTGCATCTCGCCCTAGTGATTTTGATGAACATTTGAAAGCCGTTGAATTATTGGATCAGGTTGATGAAATATTACCCCCAATTGTGGCACGATTAGAAGCCGCCGCGATCGCACGACTCGGAGAAGACTGGTTCAAAACCTGGCACATCGGTTTACCCAGCCACGAGGAAACCCCCGGTGGTGTGAATATCCCGGTGATTTTGTGGCTAAGAAATTTAGCGATCGCCTATGATATGGTTGAATATGCTAAAATGCGTTACAACCTCTTAACCAATGCGGGACACTGGTTTCCAGGTGCTAAAGCTAATCAAATTAGAAAAATCAACCTTCAGACATGTTTACACCGGAGTCCCCATGCTGATACAATTCCTACTTTACTGGAAGATGCGGATCAGCGCTTAGGGGGTACAACCGTTAAACGCTTATCCCAACAATAAACCGATAGCGATTCGACTTGAGTCGTAAATATTTTGGTGAGTCAAAGGAACGCTTAACTGAAAACAGAAGATTCCAGAACTCATTGATAATTGCTACATCAGTTTGTTTCGCCCCTCATTCACGCTTAACTGTTATCCCTATAACCTGTTCTCAAATCACCTTTCTGGTAGCATTTAGGTAAAGAGCAGCAGGTGGCAAATTGGAGGTGAAAAATGTGCAACAAAATCTCTGTCAAGAATCAACCAGTCGTCAAGCCTTACAAACTGCCCTTATAGAAGATCGTTTTTGCTTATACTTTCAACCGATTTTCCCTCTCCTTCAGGGAGACGAGGGTCATGTTCACAAGGAAATTTTAATCCGAATGGTGGGACAAGATGGTAGAATTATCCCACCCAATTACTTTCTTCCCTGTGCCGAAGAATCTGGGTTAATGCCATCCATTGATCGTTGGGTGCTGGAATCCTTTTTCAATGGTATTTATCACCCGAGTAAATGTATGGGTTGTTGGGCAAGGGATTATTATTGTGGGTGTATTATTGCGTTTAACCTGTCTGGTTCCAGTGTTAATGATGACAGCTTTCTCGACTTCCTGGAAAACGCCGTGATTAATCATCCGGTTCCCCCCAGTAGTTTAGTCTTTGAGATTACTGAAACGGTAGCCTTAATCAACATAGATAAAACCCGGCAATTTATCCAGCGTTTACAAAACCTGGGTTGTCAGTTTGCTTTGGATGATTTTGGTACAGGCATGTCCAGTTTAGCCTATCTTAAGGAATTACCGTTAGATTTTGTCAAAATTGATGGTATGTTTGTGCGGGATGTGGTGCAGAATCCTATCTCTGAAGCGATTGTTTCTGCTATTGTACAAATGGCTAAGGCGAAGCAAATTAAGACGATTGCCGAATACGTGGAAAATGTGGCAATTCTGGAACGATTGCAGGCGTTAGGTGTGGATTATGCCCAAGGGTTTTACTTAGGTAAGCCTACCCCGATTCTCAAGCGAACGCCTATTTTCTAGATGAAGGTAGAAGGGCAGCTTCAGTTTTTTTATTAGGGGTCATTTGCCGGATATAATAGTATTAACGTTTCAGGAGCAGATTGGTGCTTAAGTCAGTGCTATTCAGCTTAGGGTAATATTCATGCAAAAACAAGCTCTAGCGATCGCATCTGTTTTATTATCTACCCTGTTGCCGATCGAGGCTTCGGCACAAAACTTTGAGGAGTTTTACATCTTTGGCGATAGTCTGTCAGATGTTGGCAACCTATTTGAACGATCTGAAGGTCTCTTCCCTCCTAGCCCTCCCTATTTTGAGGGACGTTTTACTAACGGTTTAGTCTGGGTGGAAGTTCTGGGATTGGAATTAGGACTTGATCACAATCCAGCTAATAACTTTGCCCTTGGTGGGGCAACCTCAGAGGACGTGCTAGAACAGGTTATTGAGTTTACCACCACAACCCAACCACTCGATTCTAATGGGCTTTATACCGTTTGGGGCGGTGCCAACGACTACATCGACGTAGTTCCAGGCACAAACCCAGCAGATATAGACACGACAACCACGGTCAACAACATATCCAATGCGGTGAAAACGCTGATTGCCAACGGCGCTGAAACGATTATCGTAGTCAACCTGCCAGATTTGGGAAGGACGCCTCTAGGATTAGCCTCTCCCCTTGCTGCCGACGCCTTCACCGCCGCCGTTAATCAATATAACCGCAACTTAAATGCCGCTTTGCAAACATTAGCTCAAAACCGTGAAGTTCAGATCGTACCGCTCGATGTCAATCCTCTGGTTAATGAAATTCTCGCCGAGCCAGCCAGATACGGCATAACTAACGTGACCGAACCTTGCTTAAATGAGGCAACCAATACGGTTTGTCCCAACCCCGACGAGTATTTTTTTTGGGATGACATTCATCCTACTGCTGCCGTTCATGAGTTGTTTGGAGAAGCGGTTTTGGCAGTACTGATTAGTCCTCAAACCGTTATCCCCCAAGCCGACATTGCCTTAAGCGTTGCTCGCAGGCAGACTCAAACGATTGACGCTCGGCTCCAGTCCCTGCGAGGTGTCCGCGAAACTCCCCCCGAACAACGATTTGGTGCATTTGTCAACGGTGACATCAACTTCGGCGATAAAGATACCAGCAATAGCGAACCGGGCTATGATTTCACGACGACAGGGGTTACTGCTGGCGTTGATTACCGCGTCACGGGCGACCTCGCGCTGGGAGTTGCTGTCAGTCGCCTCAGCAATGACACCGAACTTGATCATGACCTTGGCGAGGTTGAAGTTGATGGTTATGCCGTTTCTATCTATGGCAACTATAATCGGGGTAACTTTTATACGGATACCCTTGTCAGTTATGGTTGGAATGACTATGAGATAACCCGCCAAATCGAATTCGACAACCGCAGGGCTACTGCTGACCCGGACGGAAATCAACTATCGGTTGATGTGAACGGTGGTTACAATGTCAGAGCGGGCAACTTGTCTTATGGACCAACGGTAGGAGTTCGCTACGATCGCGTGGAAATTGATCACTACACAGAGGAAGGTGCGGGTAGCCTGAATATGGCAGTCCAAGACCAAGAAGCAGAATCGCTGGTTCTCAGTGCGGGTGTTCAGGCGGCTTATGGGTTCAACGTTGGCAACACTACAGTGACACCCAATTTCCGGGTACGTTACGAACACCAGTTCGCCAACGACAGCCGCGAAATCGAGACGGAACTCCTCACCCAACCGGGCATTCCGATCCGGGCGACTACAGACGACCCCGATCGCGATTACGTGAGATTAGGCGCTGGAATGGACGTGCAGTTTTCCCCGAATTTTTCCGGCGCGATCGATTACGAAACAGTCGTCGGGCGCGAAGACTACACCGACCATGGGGTTAGAGCTCAACTCCGCTATCAATTTTAACTGGACTTTAGACTAAAATTTGGGATTTTCAGAATTAGTCTAAACTCCAGTTTTAAAACACCTCAACCACACTATCGGCAGCATCATATCATGTCCTCGTCTTGTTCCCATTTTGGCACAATTCAAGTAGATCATCCGATTACTGGACTGGTGTTCTAAGGTTTTATTGCCTGTTCTTGACTTTCGCCCTGACGTTGACGCAGTAACTTATAACGATTGGATAACATCGTTTCTACAGGGGGCGGTAAAAATGTAAAGTGAATATAAAATGAATGATCATCACTGAGTTTATCTAACACTTTGGCATAGATATCCTCACTCGCTGAGATTAATTTATCACCCATCAGTAAATTAATCTTTATATTCGTCAAAGGTTTAATAAATTGTTCTGATTTAATCTCGCCACCTTTGGCAGAAAGTTTGACTAAAGTTCCTCGAAAAAATATATCGCTGACATGCTTGCCTTCCAAAAACGTGTAGTGTAAAGGAATCGAATCGACCAAGGGCAGAAATTGCTCATCAGGTTTAGCTAAAAACAAGTAGTAAGGTTTGCCAATTCCCCCCACTTCATAAATGGGGATAGGTTCGGGTAATCCTTTAGGTTGAACCCGTATCTTGCTATCAATTCTCACCCAACTTCCCGCAGCATTTAGAGTAGACTGAGAGATAAAAATTTGACTGTCTGTCGTATAGGATTCGATGCGATAGGCTAAATTAACTTGACTCCCCACTACTCCATATTTTGTTCGTTTCGATGACCCAATATTGCCCACTACAACATCCCCCGTATTAATCCCAATGCCCATAGTCAACGGAGGTAAACCCAGATGTTTCATTCGTTCATTAACCGATGTCATCGCCAACTGCATCGCCACCGCGCAAGCGATCGCGCGTTGGGCGTCATCGTCACGAAGCGTCGGCGCACCAAACAAAACCAAAATTCCATCCCCAAGAAATTCATCAATTGTTCCTTGGTATTGAGTAATCACATCCGTCATCGTGGCAAAATAAAAATTGAGAATATTCACCACCTCTTCTGGCATTAAACGTTCAGTCAGGGCAGTAAATCCTCTTAAATCAGACGTTAATATAGTAATCGTGCGCCGTTCACCACCTAATTTAGCCCCTTCAGGATTTTCTAAAACATTCGCAACAACTTCATTGGTGAGATAACGTCCAAAGGTTTCGCGGATTTTACCCCCTTGATGGGCAAGATAACTGGTAATCGCCACCACTGAACCCGATAAAGCCAAAAGAGGCGGAACTACAGGAATCCACCACCCGATTAAAAACGCCCCATAAGTACTACCCAACAGGACACCCCCTGCCAGGATCAGCCCCAAAAATCGTTGTACAGAGACCCGTCGTTTTTTCCCCTGATAGCGTCCCTGCCAGGTTACAATAGCACCTATAGTAGACCAGAACAAAATCCACAGGCTTTCTTGCCGTTGAGACCAAGTTTGAATCAGGGGGCGTCCTTCTAAAGCTGCACTCAGGATTTGACTGGTAATATTAGCATGTAATTCTACCCCAGACATGCGTTCGGGCAAAGCAAACCAACTACTACTGTAGGGTGTAAAAATCCAGTCTTGGAAACTCTCCCCGACAAAACCGATCAGAATAATGCGATCGCGTCCCCAATCGGGAGGGATACGATCCTCTAGAAGATCATTCAATGAGATCGTTTCAAAGTGTTTCTTGCTCCCTCGATAATTTAATAAGATTTGGTAGCCACCAGCATCCGTGCGGACATAACCTCCATCATTTTTTTGGAAGCGAGAAAACGTGCTTTTTCCCAACCGCCAGGTATTGGGTTCGCCAGGTATTGGTTTGGGGCTAATTCCTTGAGCATCAAGATAGAGAAGTGCTAGATAAAATCCAAAACTGGGAATAACATCTCCATTGGCATCTTCAACTTGTAAGAGTGCCCGTCGGACTTTAGTATCGGCATCAAAGATGACATCATTAGCGCCCACTTGTCCTTTGGCTTTCAAGGCTGGGGGGGCGGCGACAGCATCCTGGCGCTTATCGCCAACCACTTTCTCAATTCCCACCAGATTGGGGGTTGTTTCAAAGACTTTAACTAATTCCTGATGACCCGGTTGTACGGGTAAATCCCGATAAACATCCAGACCAATGGCTTTAGGGTTATGGGTTTTGAGTTTAGCAATAGCTTGGGCATAAATCTGATCGGGAAGAATCGATCGAGAAAGTTGCCCAATTTTTTTCACATCCGCCTCATCAATCCCCACGATCCCAATTCGCTGATCCAAGGATTCAGAGGGACGCCAACGCATATATTGGTCATAAGCTGTCCATTCCCAAGTTTGCAGCATCCCAGTCCACCGCAAGAGAACGATTAAACCCGTAATCGTTGGGGTCACTATCCAAACGCCGCGCCATTGCCAAAGCCACCGCTTACAGGATTTGTACATCTGAGTTTTGAGTTCTAAGTTAGAGGGATTTAATTGTTCAGTTCTCTCATCGCCTCAACATCTTGAGTCTCCTCAGCATCTTGAGTCTCAACCGAACAGGAGTGAACCCAACAGTTAATTGGAATATTATCCAACTCAACCGAGGTTAACAATTCTTGCATCTCATCTGCGATCGCGGAGTCATTGGGAAATTGCTGATAGAGTCGAGCTAAAATCATCAGCGTTTCTGCCCAAATCCTTTCTTGAGCATAGTTAGATCCTTCCTCTTGGAGACGTTTTTTGATCCCTTCGGGTTCATGAACGAGTTGATCAAGAAGAGTGTTCAGTTCTTCGGGTGGGGCGATTCCCGTCTGCAGGGGTTGACGCTGAATCCACCCTCGAGCAAAATGATCCTGACTGCGATCATCGGGATTACACACCAAGGCAAATGTCCAAAGATACCGTTTTTCCGTTGTCAGAGATATGTAATCAGGAAGCTTGAGTTCTACGATACCGGGTCTATGGGTTAGGGGTATCCTCGTATAATAAATTTCCCGGTTTTGCTCGTCCAAAAGTAGAAAATCGGCTGACTGGGCTGTCGTGGGGGGAACATACCAAAATAATTTAGGGTTGGGGGATATGGTGGTAATTAGATTATTCGTTGGCGTTAGCGCCGTTAATCTTCTATTTCCGGTAACACAAGGTATATTCGGTATACCTCTTTGTCCTCCCCCGCCAGTCCTCTCAGGGGCACCAATATCTTCTCCTTCAGGAAACTCTAAACTAATATCGAACGACTGTGCTTTGAGTCGAGGTGCGGCGAAAACCAACGCTAACCCGAATGTTAGCGTCATCCCACCGAGGTAGGTAAAATGCTTGAGACCACCCATGCTTTAATGTTCTCCTAATCTAATCCTGGGATCTATTGCCACAGTCACTTTCAACATGATTCGCGGGAGTCCAGCGTTAGACTCGATCGGGTAGACAATGCTTACGTTGGAAGCTGACTCTTCCAAGTCCTCGGTTTAACGGAGTAAGCGAGGGTCATTGACTCCAATGCATGACAGCTACCGCCACCGCAAGTTCCTGTCATCAGGTTTGACAGGTCAGCAAAAGCCTGTGATTCAACTTGAGTTTTACCCACCCCGGGCAAGACTGTTTCAATGTACCTGCTTGTCTATATTTTATTTTGTGGCGGAAGTTTGAGGGAAATCAAAAAAGCCAGATTGACACCAGATTAGACCAAAGACGGAATGACTAACGACGAATCCCATGTTAGCTTGAACCTAGCTAGCCTATTGTGTGTTTTCCATGAAACTTGCGATCGCACAACTCAATCCCACGATTGGCGACTTAACCAGCAATGCCCAAAAAATCCTTGATGCGGCAAATCAAGCAGCGCGTCAGGGTGTCCGCCTCTTATTGACGCCAGAACTCTCCCTCTGTGGGTATCCGCCGCGAGATTTACTCTTAAATCCCAGTTTTATGGAGTCCATGGCAGACTGTCTGGACAATTTAGCCGAACAGTTACCCTCAACCCTAGCAGTTTTAGTGGGAACGGTGACAGCGAATCCTAAAGCGGAGAGTTCGGGAGGTAAACCTTTATTTAATAGTATTGCCCTGTTGGAGGGCGGTAAGATACAGCAGGTGTTTCACAAGCGCTTGTTGCCCACCTATGATGTCTTTGATGAGAACCGTTATTTTGAAGCTGGAGTCCAGAGTAATTCCTTTACCTTAGAGGCGGAGTCAGCTACCCCGATTAAAATTGGTGTGACGATTTGCGAGGATCTCTGGAACGATGAGGAGTTTTGGGGAAAGCGCACGTATCAGTTCAATCCGATTACCGATTTAAACCAGCAGAATGTTGATTTGATCGTGAATCTTTCCGCCTCGCCCTATAGTGTAGGCAAGCAACAACTGCGAGAAGCTATGTTGCAACATAGTGCCAAGCGTTACCAGCAACCGATTCTCTACGCCAATCAGGTGGGGGGGAATGACGACTTAATCTTTGATGGGAGTAGTGTAGGATTTAACCGCGCCGGGGAAATGGTTTGTCGCGCCCCAGCTTTTGAAACCGATGTCTTGCTGGTAGACTTTGATCCAGTCCAAGGAGATTTACTCAAGAGTGCGATCGCACCCGCCCCCGAAAGTACCAATGCTCAAATTTGGTCTGCTTTAGTTCTAGGAATCCAAGACTATGCCCGCAAATGTGGCTTTAAACGAGTGGTGATTGGGTTGAGTGGGGGAATTGATTCATCCCTGGTTGCTGCCCTTGCCACGGAAGCTCTGGGCAGGGAAAATGTACTCGGTGTTCTCATGCCATCTCCCCATAGCTCTGAACACTCGATTAATGATGCCCTGGCGTTAGCCAAAAACTTAGGGATTAAAACCCATACCTTGCCCATTGGCGAGTTGATGCAGGGGTATGATCAAACCTTAGACCCCCTATTTGCCGGAACTGAATTTGGCACAGCCGAGGAGAATATTCAAGCCCGGATTCGGGGAAACTTGTTAATGGCGATCGCGAACAAGTTTGACTATCTGCTAATCTCTACGGGGAATAAGTCAGAGATGGCAGTCGGGTACTGTACGCTCTATGGCGATATGAACGGTGGATTAGCCGCGATCGCAGATGTTCCCAAAACCCGTGTCTATTCCCTCTGTCAATGGCTGAATTCCACTAAAGTGAAAAGACAGGAAAGCCAAGCCACCCCAGAACAATTACCAGCGCAATTATCGGATACTCAACCAGAAATTATTCCTGCGAATGTCTTAGCCAAACCTCCCAGCGCTGAACTCAAACCGGATCAAACTGACCAAGACTCGTTACCGTCTTATGACATCTTGGATGATATCTTACAACGTCTGATTCATGACCATCAATCTGCTCCCCAAATCATCGACGCCGGACATGATCCAGAAATTGTCCATAAAGTGATGCGAATGGTAGCGCGGGCAGAATTTAAGCGCCGCCAAGCACCACCAGGATTAAAGATTACGGATCGGGCGTTTGGCACGGGTTGGCGGATGCCCATCGCCAGCCGTTGGGTTGCGTTTAAGGAATGTATTTAAAGT